>NZ_JBHUUW010000008.1:144989-205414 GCF_042670825.1 Streptomyces sp. NPDC057137
TTGCTTGCCGGCCCGGGTCCCCGGGGTTTGCAACCCCGGCCGCGGGGCGGGGGCCTGTCGGGGGGGGGGGGGTTGTGGGGGGGGGGGGGGGGGGCCCCCCCCACGACGTTGACGCGGCGGCTGGTGGGGCGCCGGTGGCACGGCCGGTACGGCGGGGTGCGGCCGGTCCGGTTGGCCGGCGCCGTCGGCAGGTGTCTTGAACAGGCGGGTGGTGACTGGTTCCAGGCGCGTAGCAGGCCCGCCGATTCACCCGGTAGCGTGAACTGACGATTCCGTAGGTCCACACTAGGAGTCCCGGTGACGCAAAGCGGACAAAGGGACGAGCCGCAGTCGCCTGCCGCTCGGCCCGCGCACGAAGGCATCGTGCTGCCCGCCGACGGCGGTCCCCCCTTGATGCCCGGCGCCCAGGCGCCGGTCCCGGCCGACCAGGCCGCCCCGGCGGGCGGGCAGCCGTGGGGGCAGCCCTGGGGTCCGGGGGCGCCACAGCCGCAGGCCGAGCCGGAGCCGCCTCAGCAGGACCCGGGTGCCTACGGGACGTACCAGCAGCCGGGAGCGTACGGCGGCGGGGGCGGGGGTGGCGGCGGGTACGGCTATCCGCAACAGCCCCAGCAGCCCCAGCAGCAGTACCAGGACCCTCAGCAGCAGCCGTACCAACAGTCGTACCAGCAGCCGCAGCCACAACCGCTGCCGCCTGCCCAGCCGGGGCCCCAGCAGCAGTACGGGGCGCCGCAGGGCGGCACGTACGGCGCGCAGCCGCTGCCCGCCGAGACCCCGCCTCCGCCTCCGGGCGGCAGCGCGGACGCGACGCAGTATCTGCCGCCGGTGCCCCCCGCCGGTGCCGCCGACGCCACGCAGTTCATACCGCCGGTGCCGCCGCAGTACCAGCAGGGCCAGAGCCCCGGCGGGCTGCCGCCCGAGCGGCCCAGCGACTCCACCCAGTACCTCGGCGCCGCCCAGCCGCCCGCGCCCGCGCAGGGCACCTCGGACGCGGACGCGACGCAGTTCATCGCGCCCGTCCCGGCCGCGCCGCCCGGCGCGCCGTACGACATCAGGCCCGGCGCGCCCGGCGACCGCCAGCCGCCCGCCGAGTTCGACAGCCTCTTCCGTACGGAGGCCCCCGGCGGGCCGACGGCGCCGGACGAGACACAGCAGATGCCGCACTTCGACGCCGGCGCGGCTCCCGGTCCGGGGCCTGGTCCGGTCCGGGGCAGGGGCCGGGGCGCTCAGCCGTCGTACGCGCAGCAGCAGCAACAACAGCAGCAGCCGTCCCTGTCGCCGTACGCGCAACCGCAGGGCCCGCACGGCCCCCAGGAGCCCTCGGGCCCGCAGGGCCGGGCCGCCGGGCGCCGCAAGTCCTCACCGCTCCCGCTGATCGCCGCCGTCGTGGTCGGCTGCGCCGTCCTCGGCCTCGGCGCGGGCTGGCTGATGAGCGGGGACGACAGCAAGAAGCAGGACAACAACCAGACGGTGTCGTCGGAGAGTTCACCCTCGGGCTCGGGCGGCGACGAGAACGCGGCCGACCCCGCCGAGCCGCAGGCCGAGGAGTTGGACAAGCTCCTCGCCGAGAGCAACGACAGCCGGGCGGCAGTGATCAGCGCGGTCGAGTCGATCAAGACCTGCCAGAATCTGGACAAGGCGGTCAGCGACCTTGAGGGCGCGGCCGACCAGCGCCGCGACCTGGTCTCCCGGCTCAAGGAACTGACCATCGACAAGCTGCCGCAGCACGGCCAGCTCTCCTCCTCGCTGACCAAGGCCTGGCAGGCCTCCGCGTCGGCGGACGACCACTACGCGACGTGGGCGGGCGAGGCGAAGACGAAGAAGGGCTGCAAGGACGGCAAGGCCCGTACGACGAAGGCGGCCCAGGAGGGCAACCGCGCGAGCGGCGAGGCGACGGCGGCCAAGCGGAAGGCGTCGGACCTCTGGAACGGGATCGCGTCCAAGTACGGCCTCACGGAGCGCGCCCCGACGGAGCTGTGAGGGAGGTTCGCGGTGCGGTTGGACCTCGCGAGGATCCTTGTCGCGCGTAGCCGGCTCAGTCCGGTGTTCCGGGACACACCGCAGTACGAATGCGGGCCTCTGGGCGAGGCGCTGGGCTGCCGCCTCGTCCTGAAGGTGGAGACCCTGAACCCCGTCCGCTCGTTCAAGGGCCGTGGCACCGAGACCGTACTCGACCGCCTTCAGGAGGACGGGACCGCGGACGCCGTCGTCTGCGCGAGCGCGGGGAACCTCGGTCAGGCGCTCGCGTTCGGCGGCCGGTCGCGGGGAATCGGGGTCACGGTCGTCGCGTCGTCGGCGGCCAACCCGCTGAAGATCGCGCGCATGAGAACGCTCGGCGCCGACGTGGTCCTGGTCGACGGCGAGATCGAGAAGGCCCTGGAAATGGCCGCGCGCATCGCCACCGAGACCGGCGCGTTCCTGGTCGAGGACAGCAAGGACATCGGTACGTGCGAGGGAGCCGCCACGATCGGCGTCGAACTGGCGGAGCTGCCCGGTGAACTCGACGCGGTGGTGGTCTCGTTGGGCGCGGGTGGGCTGGCGTCCGGTGTGGGCTTCGCGCTGAGGAATCTGCGCGGGGCCACCGAGACCATCTGCGTCCAGCCCGAGAACGCCCCGGCGATGACGCTCGCCCTGCGCGCGGGCCGGCCGGTCGAGGTCGGCGCCCCGAACACCATCGCCGACGGAGTCGCGGGCCGGTACGTCCTCCCGGAGGTGCTCGACGACCTCTCGTCGGCCACGGACGACGCGGTCCTGGTGACCGAGGCCGGCATCATCGAGGCGATGCGCCTCATCCACGTCCACGCGGGCCTGGTGGTCGAACCGGCGGCGGCGCTGGGAGTTGCCTCGATCCTGGAGTCCGCCGGCCGGTTCGACGGCAGGACGGTCGCGACAATTCTGTGCGGCAGCAATGTGACCCCGACGGACTTCGACCACTGGACCCGTGAAAACCCGTTGGCGGACCACGGCGCCCCCTGCTAATTTCCCGGAGGCCGTGCGAGAGAACGAGGAGGTGGTACCCGTGAACGCAGTATCGACATGGGTGCTCCCTTCCGGGGTCACGGTCGGGCGGTAGACAGGTCGTCCGGGAGCGCCGTTCCAGTGCACTCCCGAAAGGCACGACCATGCGTTTCACTTCCGAGCAGCGCCTCGACGACGGCGTCCTCGAACGCGAATTCACCCTCGGCGAGATCCCCGGCATCCTCTGGACGCCCGAGCCCGCCGCCGCACCCGCACCCCTGATCCTGCTCGGCCACCCTCCCCTCGGCCTGCGCAGGATGTACCCCCGACTGGCGGCCCGCGCCCGGCACTCCGCGGCGGAGGGCTTCGCCGCGGCCACCATCGAACTCCCCGGAAGCGGCGACCGCCCCCGCCTCCCCGCTGTCGAACAGGCCCGCGCCGACCTGCGCCGCGCGCTGGAGGCGGGCGAGCCGGTCACCGACGAGACCGTCGACGCCCTCGTCCTCCCGCTGGTCGACAAGGCGGTCCCGGAATGGCAGGCCGCGCTGGACGCGCTCCTCTCACTGCCCGAGATCGGCGGCCCGGTCGGCTACTCGGGAGGAGTGATCGCCATCGGCACCCGCTTGGCGGCGGTCGAACCCCGCATCTCGGCGGCCGTCCTGTTCGCCGGAAGTTTCGTGCCTCGCGCGACGTTCGATGAGGCCCGCCAGGTCACCATCCCGCTGCACGTCCTGCTGCAGTGGGACGACGAAGGCAACGACCGCCAGGCGGCCCTGAACCTGTTCGACGCCTTCAACTCCAAGGAAAAGTCCCTGCACGCCCACCTCGGCGGCCACACGGGCGTCCCCCAGTCCGCGGGCGACGCCGCGGCCCAGTTCCTCACCCGCCACCTGAAGTAGGACCGGGCTGCCGCTCATTGAGGACAGGCGCCGGGCCTCCTCGATGAGCGGCAGCCTGTGGATGCCCGCTACGCGCTGCGGCCCGCGTCGCTCAAGGTGCCGCGTACGTCCACGAAGCCGTCCTTCTGGGACACCAGTTCGCCGTCGCGTACCACCTGGAACGTCACCTCGCTGTTCACGATGCGCGGGTAGCCGGGGGAGCCGAGCATGTCCTCGTAGCGCCAGCGGAGCGTGGGGGTGAGGCCGCCCGTCTCGACCTTCGCGCCCTTGTCCAGCGCGTGCGAGAGCGTGGCCGAGGAGATCGTGTCCCTGTCGGTCGACTCGATGACCGACTTGAGCGCGGTGTACGCGATCCAGGTCGTCTGCACGCCGGGGTCCGCCGGGTCGATGCTGTCGTCGCCGAACGCGTGCTTCTGGATCACGTTCCGCATCGGCCGCCACGCCGGATCCTTCGCCTGCGGGTACCAGCCCGTCACGTACGCGCCCTCGAAGAGGCCCTTCGAGCCGCCCGTGCGGTCCACCAGGGGCTGGCCGATGCTGCCGAGCACCGAGGAGATGCGGACGGGCTGGCCGGTGTCGGGGAGTCGTCGGTAGGAGTCGAAGAACGTTTCCGTACGGTCGCCGAGCACCGCCGTGACGCAGCCGTCGGCGGCGGTGGCCGCGTTCTCGCGGGCCCTCTCCGCCGGGTCGGTGTAGTCGGTGGCGTCCTCGGCGGCGCGGATGTCCGTCGCCTTCCCGCCGTCGCTCTCGCTCTCGCTCTTGCCCTTGTTCAGGCCGGAGTTGAGCAGTTCCGGCATCGCGTCACCGGTGATCGTGTCGGGCCGCACGATGGAGACCGGGCCGCACTCCCCGCCCAGCTGCATGCCGTTGCCGGCCAGGAGCGACGCCTGGCCGCCGTTGACCGGGTACGAGACGAAGCTGGAGAACTCCCGCTCGGCGATGCCGTAGCCCCCGAGATACGGGATCCCGGCCGCCTCCAGCGGCGCCATGAAGGCGTTGCCGTGCTGGCTGTACGAGCCGACGACGGCCGTGACGTCCTTCTCGGCGGCCAGCCGCGCGCAGTCGGCCGCGCCCGCCGAGGTGTTGCGCTCGTTGCAGGTCAGCACGCGCAGCTCGTGGCCGTCGATACCGCCCGCCGCGTTGACCCACCGGGCGAACGCCTTGGCCATGGCCGGCATCCCCGGCATGTTCGTCGCGGAGGTGCCCTCGGGCGCCCACGTCATGACCGTGACGGGCTCCCTGGAGCCCCCCGGGTCGCCAGGGAGCACGCCACACCCGGTGACCAGCGACGCTCCGGCCGCCGCTGTGCACAAGACGCGGACCGCCTGATTCCGGCGGGAGGGGCGGGGGGAGGAGGAGCGCTGCTGCCTACCGGTCATGTGTCCGCACACTTCCGGCCCGGGGGTAACTGCCAGGTGGGGCTTGTTCAACCAGACATGACAACGAGGTGAATTACGGGGGGCCAGGTGATCGCCTTCCGGAGGACCGTACGATCGACTGCTGTGCAGCAAGGTTCGGATAACTCTTCCCGTCGCGGCCGTCGCTCCTCCACCATGGGCGACATGCCGCTCAATGACATTCCCTGGTGGCGCTGGCGCAGCAATGTGCGCTCGGCGCTGCACATGCTTTCCGATCCCGTCTTCCACCAGGAGTACTGGCTGGCCGGCCGCGAGGGGTACGGCGACGTCACCGACGCCGTGTACCGGCTGGTCGAGGACACCTGGCTGGACAACTGGTCGGCCGAGAAATACGTCGGGACGATCTTCCGCGACTCCGGCGAGGCCGCGCTGGTCGACGTCGCCGTCCTGCGGGTGCTGCGGATCATGCACCAGGTGGGGCCGGACGCCCCGATCTCGGTGTATCTGGAGCATCACGGCTGGCCGGAGGCGGTACGGGCGGCGCGCGAGGCGCACGTCAGGCTGGCCGTCAACGACGGCGAGGACCCGGACACGGTGCCGCGCTCGCTGGACGTGCTGCGGATCCTGACGCGGTCCGCCTGACGCGGTCCGCCTGACGCGGTCCGCCTGACGCGGTCCGCCTGACGCGGTCGGCGTGATGTGCGTTACGTGCCGCGTCTGAGGGTGCGGTGCGTCTGACCGTACGCCGTGCCGCCCCGAGCCCCGTGTGGGATCCTCTGGGGTCATGAGTGCCCCGCAGCAGCCCGCCGCCCAGGCCGACCGGCCCGCCCTGTCCGACCAGTACGTCCTGACGCTGTCCTGCCCGGACAAACAGGGCATCGTGCACGCCGTGTCCAGCTTTCTCTTCATGACCGGGTGCAACATCGAGGACAGCCAGCAGTTCGGCGACCGCGACACCGGTCTCTTCTTCATGCGGGTCCACTTCTCGGCCGAGGAGCGGGTGAACCTGGAGAAGCTGCGTGCGAGCTTCGCCGCCGTGGGGGACTCCTTCCGGATGGACTGGCAGCTCCACCAGGCCGGGGAGCGGATGCGGGTCGTCCTGATGGTCAGCAAGTACGGCCACTGCCTGAACGACCTGCTCTTCCGGTCGCGGACGGGCGCGCTCCCCGTGGACATCGCCGCCGTCGTCTCCAACCACACGGACTTCGCCGAGCTGGTCGCCTCGTACGGCATCCCCTTCCACCACATCCCCGTCACCAAGGACACCAAGGACGCGGCCGAGGCCGAGCTGCTGGAGCTGGTACGCGCCGAGGACGTCGAACTGGTCGTGCTGGCCCGCTACATGCAGGTCATCTCCGACGACCTGTGCAAGCAGCTGAACGGCCGGATCATAAACATCCACCACTCCTTCCTGCCGAGCTTCAAGGGCGCGAAGCCCTACCACCAGGCGCACGCCCGGGGTGTGAAGCTGATCGGCGCGACCGCGCACTATGTGACGGCCGCCCTCGACGAGGGCCCGATCATCGAGCAGGAGGTCGAGCGCGTCGGCCACGAGGTCACCCCGGAGCAACTGGTGGCGATCGGCCGCGACGTGGAGTGCCAGGCGCTGGCACGCGCGGTGAAGTGGCACGCCGAGCACCGCATCCTGCTGAACGGCCGGCGCACGGTCATCTTCGGATAGCCGCCGGAGCCGGACACCGGACCCGGCCGGACCCCCGCCGGTCCCTGCGCGGTCCCCGCCCGGTCCCGGCCCGGTCCCCGCATGACAGGAATCAGCGATCTCCTTGCGGGCACGCGTCGAGTCATTCACGATCTCCATGCACCAGAAACCGCTTACTGCCAACACAGGGGAGATCAGGATGCGCAAGCGTGCAGTACTCGTGAGTGCGGGAATCGCCGTTCTGGCCATCACCGGAATCAACGCCCCCGCCCAGGCGGCGGCTCCGGGAACGTCCGTCACCGCCGGTGCCCAGTCCGAGGCGGCATGGGTGTACATCGGCTCGTACTCCAGCAGGGCCTACTGCGTCGACGCCGGTCAGCAGTACGTGCGTGAGGGCTTCAGCAACTACCGCTGCGACCCGGCCCCGGGCGGCACGGGCTACTACAAGCTGTACGTGAGCTAGTCGCTGATCGGCAGTCCGCAAGTGCCGTACCTCGTCGTACGGCACTTGCGGACGGCCCGCTACAGCCTGCTCAGCGAAGCCGCCGCGAACAGCACGTCCCGGATCGCGTCGCGGTCGCCGTCCTGACCGGCGGCCGCCTCCTCCGGTGAGATGTGCCCCGCCACCAACTGGCAGAACTCGACGTCGTCCAGCGCCACTTGGGCCACCGAGCGCTCGGCCGTGCCGACCGCGGCCGGCGAGTCCAGCGCGATGTACCAGTCGCCGCCGCCCGCGCCCTCGACCTCCAGATGCAGCGACCGGCCCGGCGAACCGGGCACGACCAGTTGACGCGCGGGCGATGCCAGGCCCGCGCGGCGGCGGGCCGCGAGGGTGGACGGGATCAACTGCGCGGCCAGGTCGATCATCACGCGCAGATGCGGACCGCTCGGCGCCGGATACGGGTAGTCCACAGCCTCCGCGATGTCCCAGCCGTGGATCCAGCACTCGAAGGCCCGGTCGATCAGCGCGTCGCGCAACGGCAGGGCGAACTCGCCGTACGAGACGGAGAGTTCGGCGACGCCGCGACCCGCGAAGGACACCGTCCTGATCAGCGTGTGGCTCTGCTCGCGCCACGGCTCGTGGATCGTGCGGGTGGGCGGCGGCTGCGCCGTACGCCAGAACGCCTCGGTCCGGTCGGTCGGCGACAGCGGCGCCGGCGTGCCCAGCGGATCGTCGAGCCCCAGCGCCGACGCCACCAGCCCGTCCACGGTCATGAGATGCCCGATGACACCGGCGACCGTCGCCCTGCGCGCGGTGGGCTCCTCCTTCTCGAACCACTTGAGCTGGAGCGGCGCGTGCCACTCCGCGTCGCCGAAGTCGCGCAGCAGCGCGTCGAGCCGGGCGGTCTCGGCGTCGTACGGGGTGGCCCACACCGGCACCGGGATACGGGCGGCCCGGCGGTCGAGGCAGTTCTCCAGCACGCGGGAGCGGAGCAGCGGCGGGAGATCCAGATTGCGGCTGGTCTGCAACAGGCCGACGGCGTCCCGCAGTTTGAGGGCCTCGTCGGCGCACGGCGCGCACTCGGTGAGGTGGTTCTCGACGTGGGTCGTCTCCTCGGGCGAGCAAGCGGCCAGGGCCCAGGCACCGAGCAGGGACTTCAGTACGGAGTGCGAGGGCGGCGGCCCGGCGGGCTCCGGGGTGAGCGCCGTCACGTGCTGCTCCCCGGCCGGATCGGGCGGGTGGGCCTGCTCGCGCGGCGCGGTGAGGGCCGCGTCCGTAACGCCGTCGGTAACCCCGTCGGCGGCTCCGTCCGTGACGCCGTCCGTGACGCGGCCCGCCCCCGGCCCCGCTTCCTCGTCGGCCTCTTCCGGCCCAGCTGCGTCATGTGGCTCATCTGCGTCATCCGGCTCATCCGGCTCATCCGGCGCTTCCCGCACTTCTCGTTCGCGGCTCTCCTTCGCCGCCTGCGCGGCGCGCGCGGCACCTTCGAGGGCCCGGCGCAGTACGTCCGCCGCGGGCGGCTCAAGGTCGTCCGCGGGGGCGCGCTGGCCGGGTATGCGCGGCACACCGCGCACCCCGTCGGGCTCGTCCGGGTCGCGACGGCCGCCGTCCCGGCCGCCGTCGAACGGCCCGGTCACAGCGACCGTCCGTGTCCGGGCGGCGAGGAGCCCTCCAGGGGGCGGGTGTTCGCCGACGAGAGCAGTTGCAGGCCGAGCCGCAGCCGGCGCCGCGCCTCGTCCTCGGTGACCCCGAGGTCGGCGGCGGTCTGCCGGTAGTCGCGGCGCTGGAAGTACGCCAGGTCCAGCGCGGCGCGCAGGGGAGCGGGCATGGAGGTGACGATGTAGTCGGCGCGTGCGGCGGCGGACGCCTCGCGGATCTTCTGCTCCAGCTCCTCCGCGCTGCCCTCGCCGCTGGCCTGGTGGGCGGCCGTCTCCAGCTGCCGCAGCCGGTTCACGGCCTGGACACGGGCGAGCTTGGCGATCCAGGACCGCATCGAGCCCTGCTTGGGGTCGAAGACGTCCGGGTTCTCCCACACGTAACCGAAGACCTCGCGGGTTATCCGGTCGGCGGCCTCGCTGTCGTCGAGCACCCGGTGCGCGAGGCTGTGCACGAGCGAGGCGAAGCGGTCGTACAGCTCGCCGAGCGCGGCGGCCTCGCCCCGCGCGAGCCGCTGCTGCATCCTGCGGTCCCAGCGGGGCGGTGTGTCCTTTGCCATGAGACCCCCAGCCCTGTGACTGCTCCGTGACGACCCTGCTACCCGTGCTCCGTGCCTGACCCCGCCGTTTCGAATGTACTGGCCAGTGTCAACGAAGTGCGCCCCTTTGCGTTAAGTGCGCCCCCGGAGGCCGTCCGAGCTGATAAGGAATTTCCCCGGTTCATGACCGTTGTGTTTCATGAGAGACCAGGAGGGCAGCCGCCGAGGAAGAAGGATGGTCCCCGGTGAAGGTCCGGAATCCGGAACTCCGCTAACGGGTCTCCGGGTCGGTTCGAGGGAAGGTCCAGGCGTGACGCTCAAGGTGGACAAGGACGAGCACGGTCTGTGGACCGTGCTGCGCATCACCGGGGAACTGGATCTCATGACGTCGCCCGAGGTCCGCCAGCACGTACACGACGCGGTCGCCGCCGGCCGCCGTGAGCTGGTGCTGGACCTGTCCGAGGTGTTTTTCTGCGACTCCAGCGGCGTGGGCGTCCTGATCGCCTCCCGCAAGTTGATGCGCTCCTGCCAGGGCCGGCTGCATCTCATCCTGCCCGCCCACGGCGCGGAGGAGGGTTCACACGTCAACCGCGTCCTCTCGGCTCTCGGTGTGCGCCGCCTGTTCGAGGTCTACTCGGACGTCTCCGACGCCGTCGACGAGGAGGCGCAGCCCCTCTCGGCCTGAGTTGCGCCGGGTCGTGCAGGTCTGCGCCGGGATGTGCCGGCTTGCGCCGGTCGTGCCGCGCCATGGTGGACCGTGGCCGGTCCTGCCGGGTCGTGTCCGCCGGACAGACCCGAAGCCTTCACACGGCAGGCCCCCGGCGTCGTACGCTCCCAGTCATGGACAGCGCAGAGTACGAGGGCAAGATCGCCTCCCGATTCGCCGCCTTCGACCAGGACGGCAACGGCTACATCGACCGCGAGGACTTCAGCGGAGCGGCAGCGGCACTGCTCGCGGAGTTCGGCGTCACCGCACGATCCGACAAGGGGCAGGCCCTCTACAGCGGGGCCGAGGCCTTCTGGCAGGGCATGGCGGGCATCGCGGACGTCGACGGTGACCAGCGGGTCACCCGCCAGGAATTCATCACCGGCGCCGCGAAGAGGCTGCGCGACAGCCCCAAGCGCTTCGCCGAGATCGCCCGGCCCTTCCTGCACGCGGTGATCGCCATCGCGGACGAGGACGGCGGCGGTGTGACGCCCGCGGCGGCCGAGCGGGTGCTGCTCGTGCTGGGCACGGAGCCGGCCGTGGCGGCGGAGGCCGCCCGGGGGCTGGACGGGGACGGTGACGGCCGGATCACCGAGGAGGAGATCCTGACGGCGTTCGCCGCGTACTACGTGACGCCGGAGCCGTAAACCCGGAGCGGTACGAGGCGGTACGAGGCGGTACGAGGCGGAGCGGTACGAGCCGGCGCGAGGCCGTACCGGAGCCGTCCGGAGCCGTCCGGAGAGCGTGACCGTGTGTGACGAGAAGGTCCTTCACGCATGTCGATACCGGGTTGTGTCCTACGGGTGACCCGTCACGGGCCGGAGTCGGCGGCGGGCTCCGGTACGCTCCCTCGGGTGCGAGTGGTAGTGAGGCGCGACGGATCCGGTGTGGCCAGTACGGCGACGCCGGACCGGGGAATGCCTGCCAGTAGCACCGTTCGAAGGCGCCGGACGCGTCCTTGTTCGACTCCCCGCAGAGCGCGTCGCACAGTATGCCTCACGCGTACTCCTTCGCGTTGGAATATGCCCGAAGCGCTTGTTGCGGTGACTGTACGTCAACCATGCTGTCCCGCAAGGGAATCACGTTCTGTGACCTTGTCGTGGACCTTGTCGAGGCGCGAGGCGATGTGCCCGCCGGTTCGGATGGTGTGAGCGGTGCAGGTTCTTCAGATGCAGTTGGAGGTCGGGGCTGATCCGGCGGAGGTCGGGCGGGCCCGCCGATGGGCGCGTTCGCGGCTCATCGGCTCCGGAATGAACGACGACGAGCCGCTGGCGGAGACGCTGATCCTGCTGATCTCGGAGCTCGTCACCAACGCCGTGGTGCACACCGGCTGTCCGGCCGTGCTGCGGATGCTGTTCGGTTCGGGGGCCGCCGAGGCCGGGACCGTACGGGTCGAGGTCGCCGACACCAGCGCGCGACCGCCCTGTCCGCGCCACGCGCAGGGCGAGGACACCAACGGGCGGGGCCTGGAGCTGGTCGACGGGCTCGCCGACCGGTGGGGCTGGCAGCCGGAGGGCTCGGGCAAGCGGATCTGGTGCGAGGTGGACCGCAGCGAGCCGGGCGAGGGCGCGGAGTACGTGCCGCCGACACCGGCGCCGGTGCGGTACTGCGGGCTCGGACGGTACGCGGTCGACCTGTCGGGAGCGGCGGGGTCCGGTGCCGGAACGGTGGCGGACGAGCCGTCGAAGGCCGTCACACAGTCCTGAGCGCCGCGGTCGTGGCCGTGGCCGTCGCTGTCGCTGTCGCCGAATCGGTGGACGGCTCGGTCGGGGGAGTCCGCTGCCCGGGGACCGTGCGGAACGTCCGCCGGTAGACCGTCGGCGAGACACCGAGCGCCGCCTGAAGATGCTGGCGCATGGACTGCGCCGTACCGAACCCCGCGTTCTGCGCGATCTGGTCGACGGAGAGATCCGTCGCCTCCAGCAGATGCCGCGCCCGCTCGACCCGTTGCTGGACCAGCCACTGTCCGGGGCTGATCCCGGCCTCCTCGCGGAAGCGGCGCGTGAACGTCCGTACGGACATCGACTCCTGTTCCGCCATGTCCCGCAGCTGGATCGGCTCGTGCAGCCGGGCGAGCGCCCAGGCCCTGGCCGTGGTCGTGGTCGCCAACTGGGCATCGGGGACGGGACGTTGGATGTACTGGGCCTGGCCGCCGTCCCGGTGCGGCGGGACGACCGTACGCCGCGCGACGTCGTTGGCGATCGCCGTGCCGTGGTCGCGGCGCACGATGTGCAGACAGAGATCGATCCCGGCGGCGACCCCGGCCGAGGTCAGGACGTCGCCGTCGTCGATGAAGAGCACGTCCGCGTCGACCTTGATCCGGGGGAAGGTCCGCTGGAAGTGCGCGGCCGACGACCAGTGGGTGGAGGCGGGCCGGCCGTCGAGGAATCCGGCGGCGGCGAGCACGTACCCGCCGGTGCAGATGGAGACCAGGCGGACGCCGGGGCGCAGCCGACCGAGGGCGGCGGCGAGTTCGTCGGTGAGCCTGCCCTCCTCGTAGACCGGGCCGAGTTCGTACGAGGCGGGGATCAGCACCGTGTCGGCGGTGGCGAGGGCCTCGGGGCCGTTCTCCACGAGGATGTCGAAGTCCGCGTCCGTACGGACCGGGCCCGGCGGGCGGATCGAGCAGGTGATCACGTCGTACAGCGGGGCACCCTCGGGGCTCTTGGCGCGGCCGAAGATCCGCTGGGGGATGCCCAGTTCGAACGGGAGGACCCCGTCGAGGGCGAGCACCACGACGCGGTGGCGCGGCGGCCGTACGGCGCTGCTCACTGATGTCGTCCCCGGTGTCTCCGGCATCGTTCCGCTCTCCGTCGCGGGGGGTCCCTTGCTGTCCGTGCTGTCCGTGCTGTCCGTCATACGGAAACCCCTGGTGGTCCAGACCAGTCCTTGATATCTGTCGACTCTGTGACTGCCAAGCGTTCGACGGACCCCGACATTCCCGCCCCGGCCGGGACCCCTCTCTGGAACCGTAACTTCCGCCTCTTCTTCCTCGCCAGGACCGTCGCGCGCTTCGGCGACGGCATGGTGCCCGTCGCGCTCGCCGCCGGGCTGCTCGACGCGGGACACGGTGCCTCGTCCGTCAGCTTCGCGCTCGGCGCGTGGATGATCTGCTTCGCCGGGTTCGTGCTCTTCGGCGGTGTGCTCGCCGACCGGTTCACCCCGCGCCGGATGATGGTCCTCGCCGATGTGATGCGGCTGTTCGGCACGGTGGGCCTCGCGGTCGTCTTCGCCGGGGGAGCGCCGCCGCTCTGGCTCGTGTACGCGCTGAGCGCCCTCAACGGGCTCGGCGCCGCGCTCTTCCAGCCCGGTGTGGCCAGCATGCTGCCCGTACTCTCGCCCGACGTACAGCGCGGCAACGCGGTGCTGCGGGTCGCCGAGTCCCTGGCGACGATGGCGGGTCCGGCGGCGGCGGGCGCGCTGGCCGGGTTCGGCGGGCCCGGCACGATCTTCGCGGTCAACGCGGCGACCTTCGGCATCAGCGGGATCTGTCTGTTCCTGGTCCGGATGCCGACCATGAGGCCGGTGCGCGGCGACTCGATGCTCACCGAACTGATCGGCGGCTGGCGGGAGTTCCGGGCCCGGTCCTGGCTGTGGGGTGTGATCGCGGTCTGGTCGGTGTACGGCGTCACCGTCCTCGGGCCGATGGTCCCGCTGGAGGCGGTGGTCGTCACCGAGCGGCACAGCTCGGCCATGTTCGGTCTGATGATGACCGTCCAGGGGGCGGGCAATGTGGCGGGCGGACTGCTGGCGCTGCGACTGCGCCCGGCCAGGCCCCTGTTCGCGGGGACGATCGCCCTGTTCGCGGTCGCGGTGAATCTGCTGGTGCTGGCGTACGACGTCCCGCTGCCGCTGCTCGCCGCCGGGTTCTTCACGGGCGGGGTGGCCCTGGCGTTCTGGCTGGTGATGTGGTCCACGACGGTCCAGACGATGATCCCGCCGGAGGCGCTGAACCGGCTGCACGCGTACGACGTGGCCGGCTCCCTGATCATGCTCGCCGTCGGCCGCGCGCTGGCGGGTCCGGCGGTGGAGGCGATCGGGATGCGCGAGGTGCTGGTGGGCGGGGCGGTGGTGAACGTGCTGGTGTGCGGCGCGTTGTTCGCGGCGCGGCCGATACGGGAGTTGAGACGGGTGTCGGGCGCCTCAGCGGGGCCCGTCCTCCTTGTCGGGGAAAGCGACCCTGAGGAAAACGAAAAGCACGGACAGCACGGTGCCAGGCACACCACAGAACAGCACTAACACGGCTATGTCGGTGGATATGAATGCCGCGGAGTAGAGACCGCCGACGGCGACCGCTGCTATATGGCCGAGAAGTAAGGCCGTGACGAAGCGTGTTCGCCGCATCGCGAAGAACGGCAGGGAGCCCCACGCCACCGCCACGGCGAGATAGATGAAGGGCACGAAGATCATGGGGTTTCTCCCGGGCGGAGCGGAGCTGGACCGTTTGGCCCGATCCTAGTGGCCGCTGTCCCTCGGGCCACTCGTATGCCGTGCCCCCGCCCTCGATGCTTCTTGACGTGACACAGACAGCCGAGACTCCCGCCGGTACTCCCGCGAAAGCCCCGACCCCTGCCCCCGCTCCCGCCCCCGCCCGCGCCCCGCGCCGTCGTCTCCGTATTCACCGGGCCTGGTTCGTCGCCGCCGTCACCTTCGTGACGATCATCGGCGCCGCCGCCTTCGCCTCGCTGCCCGGACTGCTCATCGAGCCGCTGAACAAGGAGTTCGACTGGTCACGCGGCGAGATCGGGTTCGCCGTCTCGGTCAATCTCGCGCTGTACGGGCTCACCGCGCCGTTCGCCGCCGCGCTCATGGACCGGTTCGGCATACGCCGGGTCGTCGCCGTCGCGCTGACCGTGATCGCCACCGGTTCCGCGCTCACCGTCGTCATGACCGCGGCCTGGCAGATGGTCCTCTACTGGGGCGTCCTCGTCGGTCTCGGCACCGGCTCGATGGCCCTGGCCTTCGCCGCCACCGTCACCGACCGCTGGTTCGTCGCCCGGCGCGGGCTCGTCACCGGCATCCTCACCGCGGCGGGCGCGTCGGGGCAGTTGGTGTTCCTGCCGCTGCTCTCCTGGCTCGTGGCGAACCACGGCTGGCGCCCCGCCTCCATCACCGTCGCGATGTCCGCGCTCGTCGTCGTCCCGTTCGTCTGGCTGCTGCTGCGCGACCACCCGGCGGACGTGGGGCTGCCGGCGTACGGCTCCGAGGAGTTCAAGCCCAAGCCGCCGCCGGTCACCGGCGCCGCGCGGCGCGCGGTCACCGTCCTGTTCGAGGCGGCCCGCACCGGGCCCTTCTGGCTGCTCGCCGGAACGTTCGCGATCTGCGGCGCCTCCACGAACGGCCTGATCAAGACCCACTTCATCCCCGCCGCGCACGACCACGGCATGCAGATCACGGCCGCCGCCTCGCTCCTCGCCGTGATCGGTGTCTTCGACATCATCGGCACGATCGCCTCGGGCTGGCTCACCGACCGCTTCGACGCGCGCCGGCTGCTGGCCGTCTACTACGCGCTGCGCGGTGTCTCGCTGCTCTTCCTGCCGATGCTGCTCGTGCAGGGCGGTGCGGACGTCCGGCCGCCGATGCTGTTCTTCATCGTCTTCTACGGCCTCGACTGGGTCGCTACCGTCCCGCCGACGATCGCCCTGTGCCGTGAGTACTACGGCGCCGACAGCGCCATCGTCTTCGGCTGGGTGCTCGCCTCGCACCAGATCGGCGCCGGGGTCGTCGCGTTCGCGGGCGGCATGGTGCGGGACGTCACCGGCTCGTACAACGCGGTCTGGTACGCCTCGGGCGCGCTGTGCGCGGCGGCGGCGCTGATGGCCCTGCTGATCAGGAGCCGTACCAAGACCGAGGCCGACCCGGCGGATGCGATCAACGTGCCTTCATCGCCTACGACTTGAGCGCCTACGACTTGGGCGTCTGTGACTTGACCGCTTTCGACTTGGGCGTCTGCGACTTGACCGCTTTCGCTATCCGCTCCGCGTCCATCGCCAGCTCGCGCAGCATCCCGCTGATCGGATTCGTGAAACCCGTGAAGTACAGCCCCGGCGCCCGCTCGGACGTCCGCCCGCCGCGCACCACCGGGCACCCCCGCTCGTCCAGCACACCGAGGTGGCCCAACAGCCCCTCCAGGGAACGGCTGTAGCCGGTCGCGGCGATCACCACGTCCGGCGAGATCCGCGAACCGTCCGCCAGCACAACCTTGTTGTCGTCGAACGACTCGACCGCCGCCACCGGTTCGACCTTGCCCTTGCGCACCGCCGCGATCAACCCCACGTCCTGCACCGGGATCGCGCCCTCGCGCACCCGCGAGTACATCCCGGTGTCGGGGCGCGGCAGCCCCTGGGCCGTGAGATCGGGCATCGCGATCTTGCACATGATGTCGCCGCCCCGGTCCACCAGCCGCGTCGGCAGCCGCCTCACCAGAATGCCGGTGCGCTGCGCCGACCAGCCCGCGGTGGAGCGGCGCACGATGTGCGGGACGGTACGGATCGCGAGGCGCACCCGCGCCGCGCCGCCCTCCACCAGGTCGACCGCGATCTCGGCGCCCGTGTTGCCGGCGCCGACGACCAGGACGTCCTTGCCCTCGTAGGGACGGGGGTTGCGGTACGCGCCCGCGTGCAGCAGTTCACCGCCGTACGACTCCGCGCCCGGCCAGGACGGCAGCCGCGGCGTGTGGTTGTAGCCGGTGGCGACGACGACGGCGCTCCCGGTCAGCTCCCGCCCGCCGGTGCCGTGCAGCAGCCAGCTCTCGCCGTCCGCCGAACGCTCGATGCCCGTGATCTCGACGCGGGTGACGATCTCCAGGCCGTGGAACTCCGCGTACTTCTCCAGATAACGGACCATGTGCGCACGCGAGACCCAGCGGCCGAAGGACCGCGGCATCGGGAGGCCCGGCAGCGCGGACAGCTTGCGGGTGGTGTGCAGATGGAGCCGGTCGTAGTGGCCGCGCCAGGAAGCCCCGACGGCCTCGGACTTCTCCAGTACGACGGCTCGCACGCCCTGCGCGCGCAGCGCGGCGGCGACGGCGAGACCGCCTGGGCCGCCTCCGATGACGTACACGGGGCGGTCGTTGGTGAGGTCGATGTCGCTGGGCATGAGAGCTGAGCGTAATCGAGCGGGCACTTGTTGGGTCTCGGTCAAGATGGGAATCGATTGCGAATCGGTTACGTCCGGGTAAGTTCTGCGCGCGGCGGCTGAAACCGCGGTGAAAGCGGCGTGAATCCGACGGGCCCCACGCTGCTCCCCATGACGACAAACCTCACAACGGCCGCAGCGCCACGTGCCATCAGCGTGAGCGGACTGCGCAAGTCGTACGGCGAGAAGGTTGTTCTTGGTGGTGTTGATCTGGAGGTGGTGGAGGGTTCGGTGTTTGCGTTGCTGGGTCCTAATGGTGCGGGGAAGACGACGGTGGTGCAGATTCTGTCGACGTTGATCGGTGCTGATGGTGGGGTGGTGCGGGTGGGGGGTCATGATCTGGGGCGTGAGCCGGAGGGTGTGCGGTCGGTGATCGGGGTGACGGGTCAGTTCTCGGCGGTGGACGGGTTGTTGAGCGGCCGGGAGAATCTGGACCTGATGGCGGATCTGCGTCATCTGGGGCGTGCCGTGGGGCGGCGGCGGACGGAGGAGCTGCTGGAGCGGTTCGATCTGGCCGGGGCGGCGGACAAGGTGGTGTCGGCGTACTCGGGCGGGATGCGGCGGCGGCTGGATCTGGCGATGACGCTGGTGGGGGATCCGCGGGTGATCTTCCTCGACGAGCCGACGACGGGGCTGGATCCGAGGAGCCGGCGCACGATGTGGGAGATCATCCGCTCCCTGGTCGCGGACCAGGGGTGACGATCTTCCTGACGACGCAGTATCTGGAGGAGGCCGACCAGCTCGCGGACCGGATCGCGGTGCTGGACCACGGGCGCCTCGTCGCCGAGGGCACACCCGCGGAGCTGAAACGCCTGGTCCCCGGCGGGCACGTCCAGTTGCGGTTCACCGACACCACCGCCTTCGAGACGGCGGTGGGGGTCCTGTCCCGGACGCTGGACGACATCCCGCGTGACGAGGACGCACTGACCCTCCAGGTCCCCAGCGACGGACGCGTCAACTCCCTGCGCGCCCTGCTCGACCTCCTCGACACGCATGCGGTCGAGGCCGAGGAACTGACCGTCCACACCCCGGACCTGGACGACGTGTTCCTCGCCCTGACCGGACAGCCCCAGCCCGTCCGCACCGCGACCGCCGGCTCCCTGAGCGGGAAGGCTGTGACCCGATGAGTTCCCTCAACCACACGCTGACGGACTCGGCGACGATGCTGCGGCGCAATCTGCGGCACATGCTGCGCTACCCGTCGATGACGGTGCTGCTGGCGGGGATGCCGGTGGTGTTCCTGCTGCTGTTCGTCTACGTTTTCGGCGGCGCCATCGGCAACGGACTCGGCCCCGGCCCGGCCGGCGGCGGAGCTGGTGGGGCGGGGGGTGGTCGTGGTGAGTACATCGTCTACGTGATGCCCGGGATCCTGCTCATGACCGTCGCCGCCGTCGCCCAGGGCACCGCGGTCTCCGTGGCGATGGACATGACCGAGGGGATCATCTCCCGCTTCCGTACCATGTCCATTTCCCGTGCTTCTGTACTGACGGGGCACGTCGTCGGGAGTCTCGTCCAGACCGTGATCGCGATGGTGATCGTGGTGGCTGTCGCGCTGGTCATCGGGTTCCGCAGTGACGCGACCCCGGTGGAATGGCTTGCGGCGCTGGGGATCCTGGGGATGATCGCCTTCGCGGTCATCTGGCTGTCGGTCGCCCTGGGCCTGGTCAGCAAGACCGTCGAGGGCGCGAGCAACCTGCCCATGCCGCTGACCTTGCTGCCGTTCCTCGGCAGCGGGTTCGTCCCCACCGACTCCATGCCCACCGGGCTCCGCTGGTTCGCCGAGTACCAGCCCTTCACCCCCGTCATGGAAACCCTCCGCGGACTCCTCACCGGAACACCCATCGGCAACAACGCCGCCCTCACCGCCGCCTGGAGCACCGCCATCGCCCTCCTCGCCTACCTCTGGGCCCGAAAGCTCTACAACCGCGACCCTGCCGCCCGTTGAGTGGCGTGCACGCTCCCGTCCCGCTGTCGTAGCGCCTCCAGGGCCGCCGCGCGCAGGTCTTCGTGGGGGAGGACGGCGTACTCCGCCGCCGCCCGCGCGTACTCGGCCGCGTCGGCCCGCTCGGCGGTACGGCGGGCGCGGGCGGGGGACATGGTCGGCTGGAAGTTCCGGAGGAGGCGGAAGCGCTCGGCGAGGGCGATCAGCCGGGCCGCCGACCGCCGCAGGGCGGCTCCGTCGCCGTCGGTGGTGCCGTCCACAGCCGCGAGGTCGACCATGGCCAACGTCAGCAACAGGGCGCCACAGGCGGGAAGTTCCAGCAGCGACATCGGTGAACTGGCGAGCGGGGAGGCAAGCGCCTTCGCCAGTGAGGGCCGCAGTCCACCGGCGGTCTCCGCGACGAGATCCAGCCGGCCGTGCTGGGCGTGCGCCAGCACGGCGGCCGTACCGATCTCAACGGCCCAGAGATCCAGGCTGTGTTCGGCGATCAGGTTCCTGTCGCTGGGTTGTGTCACCTGCTCCACGGCCGTACGCCACAGGCTCAGCCCGGTCTCGATCTGCCCGCGCGCGAGGGCGATCTCACCCCGTACCGCGTGATCGAACGCGTGACCGGACTCCGCGTCCGTCCCGAGGCCGAACGTCATCGCGGCCTCGTCGTCCGCCGGACAGCTCGTCGCGAGGTCCAACTGGCGCTCGGCGTCGTCGACATCACCGAGCTGAAGACCGATGAGCGCCAGCGCCGCGTGGACCCCCACCACGTCCGGCCAGGCGTTGAGCCTTTCGAGCACCGGCAGCATCGCCTCGTAGTGGTTCCGCTCCCGTTCGATCCGCCCGGACCGCGCGGCCAGTTCACCGACGCGCGCGTGGGCGATGATCCAGATCCAGGGGACCGTCACGGCGTCGGCCGCGTCGAGCATGCGTACGGAGGCGGCCAGCGCGCCTTCTACATCTCCCTCGGACTCGCGGGCGAAGCTGTCGAAGGCGCTTGTCACGGCGGTCAGCAGGGAGTTGTCGCCGCCGTCCGTCGTTGGCGTCCCGGGTACGGCGGCCAGGACGACGGACGTGGCCCGTATCAGGGTGTCGGGAGGGGCGGTCGGCAGCCGGCGCAGGGCGACCAGGGCGCGTGAGGCGTGCGGCCCCTGGGTGACGACGGCGTACGCGACGCACACCGTGAGCGCCGTCCTGGTGACCTCGACGGCCTCGGGCCCCGGCCGGTAGTGCGACAGCGTCCAGGCGGTCTCGTCGGTGAGCGCCGCCATGCGCGCGTACGCGGACTCGACCAGCCAGACGCCGCCGAGAACGGCGGTCGTGGCCGCCACCGTGGCGCCGTCCCCCTGGGCGAGCCCCAGCCGCAGCGCCCGCAGGAGATTGTCCTGCTCGGCCTTGATCAGCTCTCCGGACGTGATGGGTGCGGCGCCGAGGAGCGGTCCGTGGTGCGTCGTACCGAAGTCGCGTGCCCAGGCGAGGAATGCGGCCGTCACGCGCGTGGTCTCGCCTGCCGCCTCCAGGTGTGCCGTACCGAACTCCCTTACCGTCTCCAGCATGTGGAAGCGCGCGCCCGACCGGGCGTCGACCACTCTGAGCAGCGACTGGTCGACCAGGTCCTCCAGGACTCGCAGCGTGTCCTCCGCGTCCGCGTCCTCGTCCGTGTCCTTGGTCTCCGGGCGTCGGCCGAGCAGCGCGTGCGCCGCCTCCTCGGTGAAGCCGCCGGGGAAGACCGAGAGGGCGCGCAGCGCGGCCCGACCCGCCGGATCCAGCAGGTTCCAGCTCCACTCCACGACCGCCCGCAGGGTGCGGTGGCGCGCCGGTGCGTCACGCGCGCCGCCGCGCAGCAGGGTGAAGCGGTCGCCCAGGCGGCGGGCGATGGTGGGAACGGACATAACGCGTACGCGGGCGGCGGCGAGTTCCACGGCCAGGGGCAGTCCGTCGAGTTGGCGGCACACCTCGGCAACGGCGTCCGGCGCCAGTTCGACGTCCGGGCGCGCGGCGCGCGCACGTCGCTCGAACAGCTCGACGGACGTGGGGAGGTCGAGCTGCGGCAGCCCGTACACCGACTCCGACGAGAGGCCCAACGGGGCCCGGGTGGTGGTCAGTACGCGCAGATCGCGGGTCATCGACACGAGGCCCCGCACCATCTCGGCGGTGCCGCGCACGACGTGCTCGCAGTTGTCGAGGACCAGCAGGACCGGCCCGGGGCCCAACGCGGCGACGATCAGGCCGAGTACGTCCGCCGGGGCGGTGAGCCCGGCGCGCGTGGTGCGGCGCGCCTCGCGGACGCTGAGGGCGGAGGCGACCTCACTCGCGACGTCGCCGTCGCCGTCGGTGCCGACTCCGGCGAGCGGTACGAAGTACACGGAACGCTGCTCGGCGACGCGGCTCACCGCGTGGGCGAGCCGGGTCTTGCCCAGGCCGCCCGCGCCGACGATGGAGGTGACGCGCGAGGTGCGGAGCAGTTCGGCGACGGTGGCGATGTCGTCGTCGCGGCCGATGAGGGCGTTGGGGTCGTGGACGACGCCGTGCCGGAGAACGGGTGCCTGGCTCCGGAGGAGTTCCTGGTACGCGGCCTGGAGCGGGGCGCCCGGATCGGTGCCCAACTCCGCGCGCAGGGCGCGGCGGTAGGTGTCGTACGTGGCCAGGGCCTGGGCCGGGCCCGCGGTCGCCGCCTCGCAGCGCAGCAGCTCCAGCAGGACCTCCTCGTCGCGCGGGCGTGCGCGCAGGACGGCGGTGAGCGGGTCGGTGGCGTCGGTACGGCGGCCGAGCCGGGACAGGGCGAGGGCGCGGGCACGCAGGAGGGAGCGGTGGGTGGAGGCCCGCCGGCGGCGCAGTTCGGTCAGGGGGTCTTCGGCTCCGTCAGCGTCGGCGTCGGTTTCGTCTTCGAGGGGGCCATGGGGGTCTGTTACGGCGCCGGCGTCCTGCCGCCGCCCTTCCCACTGGGCGAGGCCCGCCTCGGCGTGGTGGAGGGCGGAGATGTGGTCGCCCGCGCGGGCGTGGCGGGCGCTCTCGGCCGCGCTGAGCAGTACGGCGGAGGCGTCGACCTGGTGCTCGTCGAGGGCGAGCCGGTAACCGGTGGTGGTGCTGACGACGAGGCCGGGGCCGAGTTGTGCGCGGGTGCGGGAGACGAGTACCTGGAGCGCCTTCTTCGGGTGCTCGGGCCGCTCCTCGGCCTCCGGCCAGAGGCCGGCGACCAGGCGCGCGCTGGTGCGGCCCGCGCGCAGGTCGTCGGCGAGGAGCGCGAGGAGGCCGTGCAACCGGGGGCCGGTGATCCCCCGGCCCCGGTAGGACACCTCGGACAGGAGTCGGAGCTCGGTGGTCACCCGTTCAGGTTACCCAGCGGGGTCCTTGGCGGGGGTGGGCGTGGTGAGGGCGGTCGCGGTGGGCGCGGCACTCAGCCGGTCCGCTCCGCTCAGCCGGTCGCTCGGCCGGTCGCTCAGTCGATGACCGCCGTGGCCTCGACCTCCACCAGATGCTCGGGTACGTCCAGCGCCGCGACGCCGATCAGCGTGCCCGGCGGTACGGGGGTGACCCCGAGCTTCGCGGACGCCCGCGCGACACCGTCCAGGAACTGGGGCATCTTGTCGGGGGTCCAGTCCACGACGTACACGGTCAGTTTCGCGACGTCGTCGAAGGACGCGCCGACCCCGGCCAGCGCGGTGGCGACGTTGAGGTAGCACCGCTCGACCTGCGCGGCGAGGTCCCCCTCGCCGACCGTGGCTCCGTCGGCGTCCCAGGCGACCTGCCCGGCCATGAAGACGAGCTTCGATCCGGTCGCGACCGACACCTGGTGGTAGACGTCGATCTCCGGCAGTCCGGTGGGGTTCACCAGGGTGATGGCCATGCTGCTGCCTGCTCTCTTGCGGTCTCGGGTGGGCTCTTGCGGGCACTTGTGGTCTCTTGTGGTTACTCAGGAACCGTAGGAGAGTGTGCGCCGACATGGAAGAACGCACTTTTCAGTGACTGGGGAACCTCATGGTGACCAAGCAGCTCAGCGGCTCGCCCGAGAACGCGGACCTCACGCGCGCCGACTCGCTCGCGAGGGAGATCTTCTCGGACGTCGCCAACAAATGGGCGTTGTTGATCATCGACGCGCTGGGGGAGCGCACCCTGCGCTTCGGCGAGGTACGGAAGGAGGTCGAGGGCATCAGCCACAAGATGCTCACCCAGAACCTCCGCATGCTGGAACGCAACGGCCTGGCCGAGCGGAAGGTCCACCCCACCGTGCCGCCGAAGGTCGAGTACACCCTCACCGAACCGGGCCTGGCCCTGCGGGAGACGGTCCACCGGATGTGCGACTGGACCCACCAGTACATCGGCCACATCGAGTCGTCCCGCGACCGCTTCGGGGCCGGCTGAGCGCGGGCGACATATTTGCGCAGGCTGGACTGCGCAAGTTAGCCTGCGTACATGGACGAGATCACTGAAGGCACTGTCGGCACCGACGTAACGGACGTCACCGACGTAACGGACGTCACCGACGTGTCCGAATCGGCCGTACGCGCGGCGCGCGAGGTGCGCGTGGTCTTCAGCCGTCTTCGGCGTCGTATGCGCGAGAGCTACGACCCCGGCGATCTCACGCCCTCCCAGACCTCCGTCCTCAGCCGCCTGGACAAGGACGGCAAGGCATCGGTCAGCGACCTGGCCGCCGCCGAGCGCGTACGGCATCAGTCGGTGGCCGCCACCATCGGCGTACTGGAGGATCGCGGCCTCGTCTCCCGGCGCCCGGACCCCCAGGACGGCCGGCGGCAGTTGATCTTCGTCACGGAGAGCGGCCACGCCTTCCTGGAGGACCGCCGCCGCGCCGGAGAGGGCTGGCTCACCCGCGCCCTGGAAGACAACTGCACGGAAGCCGAACGTCGCACCGTCATCGAGGCGGCGGCCCTGCTGGAACGAGTCACCCGGTCGTGACCGGCGCCGTGTCCCGCCTCCTGTGCCGACCGCGTCCCGGCGGAGCCAAGGCGCCGGGCGACGGCTTCGACCGGCGGCTGCTGGCCCCGATGATGCTGGGAGCAGCCCTCAATCCGGTCAACTCCTCCATCATCTCTGTGTCGTTGGTACCGATCGGCGTCGCGCTCGGTGCGCCGCCCTCCCAAACCGCGTGGCTGATCTCGGCCCTCTATCTGGCCACCGCCATCGGGCAGCCCGTCGTGGGACGGCTGATCGACCTCTTCGGGCCGCGCCGTCTGTTCCTGATCGGGACGGCGCTGACCGGCGTCGCCGGGGTCGTCGGCATGCTCGCCCCCAATCTCGGGGTCCTCGTCGCCGCCCGCGTACTCCTCGGCCTCGGCACCTGCGCCGGCTATCCGGCCGCCATGTACCTCATCCGTAGCGAGGCCCGACGTACCGGACAGAACAGCCCGGCCGGTGTCCTCACCGCGCTCGCCGTCACCACCCAGACCATCGCCGTCATCGGCCCCAGCCTCGGCGGACTGCTGATCGGCGTCGGCGGCTGGCGCGCCACCCTGGCCGTCAACATCCCCCTCGCCCTCGTCGGCCTGTACCTCGGCGCCCGTCGCATCCCCGCGACCCCCGCCACTCCCATGCGCCGCGACGGCCGCCACCCCGTGAGCGACCTGGACCTGCCCGGCATGGGCCTGTTCTCCGTGGCGCTCGTCTGCCTCCTGCTGTTCCTGATGAACCCCGGCGGCGACGACTGGTACCTGGCGGTCCTGGCCGTCGTCGCGGCAGCCGGCTTCACCTGGCGCGAACTACGGACGCGGCAGCCCTTCATCGACGTACGCGTACTCGGTGGCAACCTGCCACTCCTCGCCACCTACGGCAGGGCCCTGCTCTGCTACGTCGTCACCTACGGCTTCCTGTACGGCTACACGCAGTGGACGGAGGAGGGGTACGGGCTCTCCGCCTCCCAGGCCGGCCTGGTCCAACTGCCCCTGTTCGCAACGGCGATCGTCGTCTCCACCCTCACCGGACGCCGCGAGGCCGTGCGCGGCAAGCTCCTGGTCGGCGCCGTCGGCCAGATCGCCGCCTGCGCCCTGCTGCTCCTCCTGCACGTCGACAGCCCGGTGCTGCTGCTCCTGGCCGTCGTGTTCGTACTCGGCGTCCCCCAGGGACTGAACAGCCTCGCCCTGCAGAACGCCGTCTACCACCAGGCCGACCCCGACCGCATCGGCTCCTCCGCCGGCCTCCTGCGCACCTTCGGCTACCTCGGCGCCATCATCGCCTCCGCCGCCAACGGCGCCTTCTACGGCGAACACGTCGACACCGGCGGCCTGCACCATCTCGCCTGGTTCCTGCTGGCCGTCAGCGTCCTGTTCCTCGCGGTGACCGTGGTCGACCGCTCACTGCGCCGTATCGGCCCCGCGAAGACCGAACCCCACTCCGAACCCCACCCCGAACCCACCGCAACGACGAAGGACCAACCATGACCAACTCAGCCCTGCTCGTGATGGACGTCCAGAAGGGCATCGTCGACCGCGTCCCCGACCTCGACCCCGACTACACGTCCCGCCTCGCCCGCGCCGTCACCGCGGCCCGGACCGCAGGCGTGCCGGTGGTGCACGTCGTCATCGGCTTCCGCCCCGGCCACCCCGAGACCCGGTCCAGCCAGGTCTTCAGCGCCCTGCCCGACGGTGCCTTCACCGACGACGACCCCGGCGCCGCCATCCACCCCGACGTCGCGCCCCGCCCCGGCGAGAGCGTCGTCACCAAGAAGCGCGTCAGCGCCTTCGCCGGCAGCGACCTCGACCTCGTTCTGCGCGGCGGCGGCATCGACCGCCTCGTCCTGACCGGCCTCGCCACCAGCGGCGTCGTCCTGTCGACGCTCCGCCAGGCCGCCGACCTCGATTTCCGGCTGACCGTCCTGTCCGACGGCTGCGGCGACGCCGACGCGGAGGTCCACCGGGTGCTGACCGAGAAGGTCTTCCCGCGCCAGGCGGAGGTCACCACCGTCGACGCGTGGATCTCCGGCCTCGGCTGACCAGGGCCCTGGGGCGCCGGGGCACTAGGGCCAGAGCAGCTCCCGCACCCAGCCGCCGTCGGTACGGCGGTAGCGCAGCCGGACGTGGCGCCGCCGGGCGTCGCCCTGGAAGAACTCGACCTCGTCGGCGTCGAGCACATACCGCCTCCAGGTCGGCGCGGGCGCGTCCGGCTCGGCCTGCGCCCGCTCCCACGCGGCCTGCGACACGCGCGCCAACTCCTCGGCGGACCCGAGCACTTCACTCTGCCGCCCGGTGAGCGCGGAGGCCAGCGCCCCGGTGGACCGTACGGCCAGATCGGCCCGGCTCTCCTCGGCCCCCGCGGCACTCACCGCACCCCGCACCCGGATCTGCCGCCCCTGCGCGGGCCAGTAGAACCCGAGCGCGGCCCACGGCCTGGCGGCCAGTTGGCGGCCCTTCGCGCTGGTCACGTGCGAGGCGAAGTGCCAGCCGCGCTCGTCGGCGTCGTGCAGCAGCAGGGTGCGTACGTCGGGCCGCCCGTCCCCGTCGACGGTCGCGAGCACCATGGCATGCGGCTCGACCTGCCCGGCCCCGACGGCCTCGACGAACCACCGCTGGAACAGCACCAGCGGTACGTCGGGCACGTCGCCGGCATCGAAGCCGGCCAGCCCGGAGTCCCAGGTCCGCAGATCGCGCAGTACCGCACGGAATGCCTGCTGCTGCTCGTCGCTCACGTCGCTCAGGTCGCTCATGGGCTCATTCAACCGCGCCGGACCGCGCCCGAAGACCCATGACCACTTAGGATGTAGTACTACATTTGAAGTGGTGCCAAACAGGAAAGGTGCGACCACCCCGTGCGACAGAACCTGGCCCGCCGCTCCGCGCTCGTCGATGCCGCCATCGAAGTACTCGCCCGTGACGGCGCCCGGGGGCTGACCTTCCGGGCCGTCGACGTCGAGGCGGACGTGCCCAAAGGTACGGCGTCCAACTACTTCACCAACCGTGATGAGCTGCTCAATCAGGTGAGTCACCGGATCTACGTGCGGCTGCTTCCCGACGAGGCCACCGTCGCCGGCATGGTCACCGGGCCCAACACCCGAGAGCGGACGGCGGAGTTGGTACGGCAGGTGGTGGAGCGGGTCGCCGCGTTCCGGACCGGGTTTCTCGCGCTGCTCGAACTGCGGCTGGAGGCCACCCGGCGTCCCGAACTGCGCGCCGTACTGACCGCGCGCGTGGCGGAGGACGTCGAGGCGAATGTCGCGCATCATCTGGCGTCCGGGCTGCCCGGTGACGCCGACGCGGTCAAGGTGATCTATCTGGCGACCAATTGGCTCGTGGTGGAGCGGCTCACGCTGCCCGGTGTCTTCTCGGAGGAGGAGACCGCGCGGCTCATCGGCGTCCTGGTGGAGCGGGTGCTGCCGTCCGGTCCGTGAGACACCCGCGAGACGCCCGTGAGTCACCCGGCGCTCGTGAGAAGGGAGCGCCGGCGGGGATCAGTTCGCTGATCCGCCGCCGGCGTGACAGGACGGAGGGAAGGGCACCGTTACTTCGCCGGCTTCTTGCCCGTGATGCCCAGGTGGACCAACAGGGCCAGATTCGGCTTCAGTTCGGCCTGCTTCACGCCCCAGGTCTGGAAGCCCTTCTGGTGCCCGGCCACCGCGGCGAGCATGACGACCAGCGAACCGGCCATCGCGGCGGGGTTGACGTCCTTGTCGACCCTGCCTTTGGACTGGAGCTCCTTCACGGAATCCGTAAGGGAGTTGGTGACCGAACTCAGGATCTTCATGCGGATCTTGTAGAACCGCTTGTCGCCCTCGGCCGCGCCGAGATCGATGACCCTGAGGATCGCGTCGTTCTTGCGCCAGAAGTCGAGGAATCCCTCTACGAGTTCTTCCGCCGTCTGGCGTCCCGCTTTACCGGCCCAGGAGCGCCCGGAGACCAGTTCGGTCAATCCGGCGCCCTCCTTGGCCATTTCCTCCGCGATCTCAAGGACAGCGCCCTCGACGTCCGGGAAGTACTGATAGAAGGTCGCGGGTGAAGTGCCTGCCTTCCGGGCAACGTCGATGACTTTGACGTCCCGATACGGCGAGGTGCTGAGCATCTCGCTGAGGCAGTCGAGCAGCTTCTGCCGCGTCGCCTGGCCGCGCCGACCGGCCACGCGGCCGTCGACGGTACGTACTTGTCCTGTCATGCCGTCAGCTTACCGAGGGGTGATCGGAGCGCGATTCGGCCGACTGCAAATGGGGAACCGCCCGCTGATCACCGGGGCTCGGAAGAGGGGCTGGAAGAGCGGGCGAAGAGGGGCGGGAGAGGAGCGGAAGAGGCCCGCCCGGAGCCTGTGACCAGGAATAGTGTTATCAACAGCCTGTGGACAACCGCGGTGGATAACCCAATGCGCACAGGCCCTCACCGGGAGACAATTAGTCAATTGTTCGATTTGCCCCGTCCTGCGCCGGGCGAAATGCGCCATTAGCGTGGCCGGAAGGCGCACCGCTCGGGCGGTACGCACACGGAGGAAGGATCCGGGCTCATGGCCGCATTCGCGGAAGGCGCACCGTGCTGGGTGGATGTGTCGCTTCCCGACGTCCGGGCGGGCAAGCGTTTCTACGGCGAGCTGTTCGGCTGGACATTCGGCGCGGACGGCGGTGCGGCATACGGGTACTACACGAATGCATTCAGTGACGGAAAGCGCGTCGCCGCCCTCGCCGCGAAGCAGGACGGGCGTATGCCGACCGCCTGGGGCGTTTATTTCGCGACATCGGACGCCACCGCGCTCAGTGCGCGAATCAAGGAGGCCGGCGGCGGAATGGTGATGGATCCGACAGCCGTGGGGCCGTACGGCACGATGGCGCAGGGTGTCGATCCCGGCGGCGCGGTCTTCGGCCTCTGGCAGCCGGGCGCGCACTCCGGCTTCGAAAAGCAGAGTGAGCCCGGATCTTTCTGCTGGACAGAGGTCTATACGAGGGACAAGGAGAGCGTCGACCTCTTCTACGAGTCGGTATTCGGCTTCGTCGGCAAGGACCTCCCGGGCGAACCGGTCGACTTCCGCACCTGGTCCCCGGCGGGATCCGAGCCGGGGAGTGACAGCGCCATCGGCGGGCGAAGTGTCATCACCGACGCATTTCCCAAGGAGATGCCGGGGCATTTCCTCGTTTACTTCTCCGTGGCGGACTGCGACGAGACGGTCGCCGAGGCGGTACGGCTGGGCGGCCGGGTCCGCGAGTCCGCCGCCGACACCCCGTACGGCCGGATCGCGAGCCTGGTGGACAACCAGGGCGCGGTCTTCGCGGTGCTGGCGGAGCCGGAGGCCGCCTGAGTCCTGAAGACGGAGGCCGCCTGAAGGTTGTTTCAGGTGGTTCGAGAGTGGTTTGAGGGGCGCGTGCGAGTCGTGTGTACGGGTGGGGCAACCCGCGTTGGTCCGTACGCGTCAAGACTGTTACGGACGTGATAGTCACTCCGTACGCGGTCGTTCGCTCATTTCCTGTCCGAAACAGGGTGAGACACCCCGATCCGCCCCCGGGTTCGCAACCATCGACCCAGACAGGAAGAATCAGGGGGCAGGGGGCCGTACCTTTGTGGCCCGTACGGGGAGGTGGCAGGCAAGTGGAGCAGCTGACGCAGCACGATCCGAGACGTATCGGGCCCTTCGAGGTGCTCGGACGCCTCGGAGCGGGCGGTATGGGGCTCGTCTATCTCGCGCGCTCGGCCTCGGGCCGACGCGTGGCGATCAAGACGGTGCGGACCGAGCTCGCCGAGGACCAGCTGTTCCGCGTCCGTTTCACGCGCGAGGTGGAGGCCGCCCGCGCGGTCAGCGGCTTCTACACGGCCGCCGTGGTGGACGCCGACCCCCGGGCCGCCGTGCCCTGGCTGGCCACCGCCTACGTGCCCGCGCCCTCCCTCGAAGAGATGGTCAACCGGTGCGGCCCGCTGCCCGTGCAGGGCGTGCGCTGGCTGGCCGCCGGTATCGCCGAGGCGCTGGAGTCCATCCACGGCGAGGGCCTGGTCCACCGCGACCTCAAGCCGTCGAACGTGCTGGTCGTGGAAGACGGTCCGCGCGTCATCGACTTCGGTATCGCATCCGGCGTCTCCAACACCCGGCTGACCATGACCAACGTGGCCGTCGGCACCCCGGCGTACATGTCTCCCGAGCAGGCACGCGACTCCCGCAGCGTCACGGGCGCGAGCGACGTCTTCTCGCTCGGCTCCACCCTTGTCTTCGCCGCCACCGGCCACGCGCCCTTCCACGGGGCCAACCCGGTCGAGACCGTCTTCATGCTGCTGCGCGAGGGACCGAACCTGGAGGGGCTGTCGGAGGAGCTGCGCCCGCTCATCGAGTCGTGCATGCAGATGGACGCCACCCAGCGCCCGTCGCCCGCCGATCTCCAGTCGCAGCTCGCCCCGCATCTGTTCGCCTCGGGCAGTGACGACAGCGGTACGGCTTCGGCCTGGCTGCCCGCGTCCGCCACCGAGATGATCGAGGAACGCCGTGGCGGCGGGCGCATCAACGCGGCCGCCGCCGCTGCCGCGCGTCCCCCGCTGCCCCCGCCGCCCTCCCACGACCCGCCTCCGCCCCCGCGCGCGCCCGACTGGGACGCCGCGTGGAGCCCCGACGGCGAAGGCCGGGGCGGGCAAGGCGGCAGGCAGGGCGGGCAGGGCGGCGGCCGTGGCCCCGCGGTGTCCGTGCCCGCGCCCGCCGGACCGGCCCACGGCGGCCCCGTCCGCCTCTCCGGCTCCCCGGTACCGATCGGCCCCGGCCCCCGCGTCGCGGAGGGCCGCGGCGCCGCCTCCGTCGACGCCGGACCCGCCACCGGCTGGATCCGGCCGCCGCTCGGGCCGAACGGCGCACCGCTGTCCACCAGCGCCGTCCAGGCCCCCGCCGTACCGCCGATGCCCGCACCGGCGCCCGTCCCCGACGGCGGCGCCGCGCCGGGCCGCTGGCGGCCCTGGCGCTTCCGGATGTCGAACGACGTCTGGGGCACCCCCGTCGTCGACGGCGATCTGCTCTACGTCACGTCGTTCGAGGTGCACGCGCTGGACGTGGGCAGCGGGCGCCGGCAGTTCAAGACCCGCGACGTCGCCTGGGCGATGGCCGTCGCCGGAGGCCGTATCCACGCCTCCGACGGCCCCACCCTCTACGCGCTCGACGGCGCGGACGGCACCGAGCGCTGGCGCCTCCAGACCGACGCGTGGGTGTACTCGCTCAAGACCGACCGGGGCACCGTCGTCACCGGCACGCGCGGCGGCGGCGTCCAGGCGTGGGAGGCGTCCAACGGCGAGAAGCTGTGGGAAGTCACCGGCGCCCAGACCGACTTCGAGACACCGGAGGCCGGGCCCGCGATCTTCGACGGCACGGTGTACGTATGGCAGGACGCCCGGCTCCGGGCACTCGACGCGCGCACCGGCAGCGAGCGCTGGTCGTACCCCGTCGGCGACGGCGCCGCCTGCGGTGGCGTACCGATTCGCCTGGTGCCCGCGCCGGACGGATACGTGTACGTCTCCGCCGGCACCCGCGTGCTCTCCATCGACGTCGCGAGCGGGCACGTGCGCTGGCGCTTCGAGGCGCCCGCCGTCTTCCTCTCCCCGCCCGCCTTCGCGCCCGGCCCGGCCGTGACCGGCGGCGGCGTGTATCTCGCCGACTACCTCGGCACGGTGTACGCGCTGGACGCGACCACCGGCAAGGACCGCTGGCGCATCGCCACCGAGGCCCGCCAGTCCCTCGAACCGGTCCTGGTCACCGCCGGGAACGTGCACGTCGGCAGCGGCAGCGCGCTCTACACGCTGGACGCGGTGGCCGGTACGCCCAAGTGGCGCTTCGCCGCGGGCGGCGAGGTCGTCGGCGCACCCGTCGTGGCCGACGGCCGGCTGCACTTCGGCTCGGCCGACCATGTCCTCTACACGCTGGACGCCGGCGGGGGACAGCTCCGCTGGAAGCTGGCGACGGGCGGCGAGATCACGGGCTCACCGGTGGCGCGTGGGGGAGTCGTGTACGCGTGCAGCAAGGACCGTTGCGTCTACGCGCTGGACGCGATCAAGGGCACGGCGACGGGCCGCGGCGCCCGCTGATCCGTTACGGGCGGCGGCCGGTGTCGTCGTCGTCCGGAGGCGGAGGCGGAGGCGGCGGTGGCGGCGTCCAGGGCTGCTCCCGGGTGTCGTCCCAGGCGTGCTGTTCCGTACTTCCCGCGGACGGTTCGGTGTCGTACGGCTGGTACGACTGGTGAGGCTGGTACGGCTCCTGCTGGTCGTACCCGACCTGTCCGACCTGTCCGGTGTCCCCGTACCGCTCGCGGTCCAGGTCGCGGTCCATGTCGCGGCCCCGGTCCCGGTCCCGGTCGCCCCCGACGTACCGATGCCCCCCGCCCCCACCCCTGCGCCGCGTACGGCGCCCGCTCATCACCGCCGCCGCGATCAGCAGCAGCACCCCGCCGCCGAAGGCGCCCGCGACGCCGAGGCCGATCCCCGTGCCGTCGCTGGTCAGCGTGAGACCGTCGGCGCGCTGTCCCTGGCGCACCATCCACAGGACGGTGAAGCCGAGCACGATCAGCCCGGACAGCGCCACCAGCAGCCGCGAGCGCAGCACCAGTCCGAGCAGGGTGACCAGCGCGGCGAAGACGAAGGGCAGCAGGAGCGACACCCACAGGTCGGAGCTGGTGCCGGTGATGCCGTTGAACAGGTCCTCGACGCGGTAGTCCCGGCCGTGCCGGCCGTCGTACCAGGCCTGGAACGGGCTCGCCACCGCCGCGGCGGCCCCGATGACGGCGAGGACCGACCCGATGATGTTGCGGACCATCGACGGCCTCCTTCGGTGAGCGTGCGGAGCACAGCTGCCGAAATTCGACGCTACGCCCGGGAACCATGGGCCGCCAGATTTGGTCCCGTGCACCGAGGTCTCCTGCACCGAGCACCCCTTGCGTCCTGCTAGGGTGACATGCGCTCGACAAAAGGGCATCAACAGTGACCAACCGCACCATTTTCAACGGGGGTTGAAGTGAAAATTCGCCATGTCCGCGCCATAGCCGTCTTCGGCATCGCCATCGTCGCGCTGACCGGCGCCCGTGGCTCCGGCGGCGGCTGCTCCAGCTCCAGCAGCAGTTCCAGCAGCAGCGGCGGCAGCCACTCGGACAGCGACTACGACGACGACTACGACAGCGACAGCACGTCGGGCTCCACCACCACCGGGGGCTCCGTCACGGGCGGCAGCTCGGCCGACGCGGCCCGCGACCTGACCATCGCCGGCTGCAAGTACGACACCGCCAAGCAGGGCTTCATCGCCACGGTGACCGCCAACAACAGTGGCGCCGTGGACTACACCTACTCGTTCACGGTGGAGTTCACCGACTCCTCCGGGGCGACGGTCGGCACCAGCGCCGGCAGCCTCTCCGGCGTCATGGCGGGCGGCTCCGACAGTGTCGAGGTCATCGCCGTGGACACGTCCGGCCAAGAGGGTGCCTCCGGCGGCGAGTGCACGGTCGACAACGCGATCCGTACCTCCGCCTGAGAACCGCTCGGAGCCACTGAGAGCACCTGAAGGACAGAGAAAGACAGAGAAAGACAGAAGAACGACGGTCGGCGGGGCCCCCTGAACGGTCCCGACTTCCGTCGTTCCTCTGTCTTTCGCCCCCTGCCGGGCGCGGTCGCGGCAGCCCCCCTCCCCCGCCGCCGCGACCGCGCCCGGTCGTGCCCCCGTGCGACTGCTACTTGGGCGGCGCCGGCGAGTGGTGGTCGCCCTGGGTCGTCGCGTTGCCCTTGGGCGGTACGGGCGAGTGGTGGTCGCCCTGCGTGGTCACGTTGTCCTTCGGCGGCGCCGGCGAGTGGTGGTCGCCCTGCGTGGTGATGTCGTCCGTGTTCTTCTCGGTGCTGCTCATCTTTCCCCCTTGGGATCCCTGCGTCTTACAGAAGGCGGCCTTCTGCCCGGATACTCCCCCGAGGTCGCCGGGCAGAAGGCCTGGGAGACCGCCCATCTCCCTGCGGAGGTGGTGGTCCCAAGCGACCCGTCTGCCCCCCGAGGCGACGGATCGAATATGCACTGGAGCATGCCGAAAGAGCATAAACATTCGATGAACGCCCAGGCCGGGCGCCCCGTAGGACATCGGACGTCCCTCGGGCCACTCATGCCGCGCCGCGCGGAACTCAGACCGGGCCCCGGAGGCGCACGCCGCGGTCCGCGGAACTCACGCCGCGCTGAGCGGGGCGTCGAGCAGCCCCCGTACCTCCTCGGCCTCCGCCGCGTCCGACCGCTCCAGCAGCGACAGCGCCTCGCGCCAGCACACCCGCGCCCGGTCCGCCTGCCCCAGGCTCTCCAGCGCCTTGCCCAGCGTGATCAGGACGTTGGCCCGCGTCCGGTCGCCGCCGATGCAGCCGATCGCCAGTGCCTGCTCGGCGTGCTGCGCGGCCGCGGCGGCGCGGCGGGCCGCGAGATGGGCCTGGGCGATACGGAAATGGGTCGTGCCCTCCCACAGCCGCTGCCGGTTCGCCTCGAACCCCGCCATCGCCTCGCCCAGTTGCTCCAGCGCCTCCGTGTGCCGCCCGGCGTGCGTGAGCGCGATGCCCAGCGCGAAGCGGGCGTTGGAGAGCCGCAGGGTGTGGCCGATGCTGTCGTAGACCTGGACGCCCTGCTCGGCCAGCGCGATGGCCCGTGACGTACGGCCCATGGAGTGCTGGATGCGCGAGAGGTTGCACAGGGCGCTCGCTTCGCCGGGGCGGTTGCCGTCGGCGCGGGAGCCCTCCATCGCCTTGAGCAGATGCGCCTCGGCGTCCTTGAAGCGGCCCTGGTTGAAGGCGATGATGCCCCGGTCGTTGTCCGACCAGTAGACCGGCGCCGGGTCCCCGACGGACGCCGCGAGTGCCGCCGCCTGCCGGGCCTCCTCGTCCGCCTCCTCGTAACGGCCCGCCACCAGATGGACGTTGGTCATCGAGGTCCGCGCGCGTCCCTCCGTACGGGCGTCGCCCGCCTCGCGGGCCGCGGCGAGCGCCGAACGGGCCGCCGCCTCGTACGACTTGGAGTTGGCGCCCGACTCCGCCAGGTCCTGCGCGGCCCACAGCAGGTCCACGGCGACCCGCAGCCGGGTCCCGCCCGCCGCCTGCCTGGCGCACGCCAGCAGGCAGTCGGCCTCCGCGTACAGCCAGTCCTGCGCCTCCTGCCGCTCGGTGAAGACCAGGCCCGCGTACTCCGTCGGCTCCAGATGGTCCTTGAGCCGGTCGCCCGGCCGCTCGATGGTGTACACCCGCGATGCCGTCGCCAGATAGAAGTCCAGCAGCCGGAACAGCGCCAAGTCGATCCCGGTGGGCGGCTGTTCGTCGCGGTCGGCGCAGGCGCGCGCGTAGAGCCGGACCAGATCGTGGTAGCGGTAGCGGCCGGGCGCCGCCGACTCGACCAGGGAGGTGTCCACCAGGGACTCCAGCAGATCCTCGGTCTCGTGCAGCGGCAGATCCAGTACGGCGGCGGCCGCCGCCAGCGAGATGTCCGGGCCGTCGGCCAGCCCCAGCAGCCGGAACGCGCGGGCCTGCGCGGGTTCCAACTGGCCGTAGCCCAGCTCGAAGGTCGCCTTCACCGCCAGGTCGCCCGCCTGGAGTTCGTCCAGCCGCCGGCGCTCGTCGGCGAGCTTCGCCGCCAGCACCGAGACCGTCCAGGTACGGCGCGAGGCCAGCCGGGAGGCGGCGATACGGATGGCGAGCGGCAGGAAACCGCAGGCGGCGACCACGTCCAGCGCCGCTTCGCGCTCGGAGCTGACGCGCTCCTCACCCACTATCCGGGTGAACAGCTGAAGCGCCTCCTCCGGCGACATCACGTCCAGGTCGACCAGATGGGCACCCTCCAGATCGACCATCCGGACCCGGCTCGTGACGAGCGCGGCGCAGCCCTCCGTACCGGGCAGCAGCGGGCGCACCTGCGCGGCGTCGCGCGCGTTGTCGAGCAGGATCAGGACCTGACGGCCGTCCAGCGCCGAGCGGTACAGCGCGGAGCGCTCGTCCAGCGAGACCGGGATCGCCGAGTCGGGCGTGCCGAGCGCCCGCAGGAACGAGCCGAGCACCGCCTCCGGTTCGGCGTAGCGCGCGTCCGCGCCCTGGAGGTCGACGTACAACTGGCCGTCGGGGAAGCGCGGTCGGGCCGCGTGCGCGACATGCACGGCGAGCGTCGTCTTGCCCACGCCGCCGATACCGGCGAGCGCGGAGACCGCCATCACCGATCCCTCGGCGCTCGCGAGCCGCCTGCCCAGCTCCCGCACGAACACCTCCCGGCCCGTGAAGTCCGGCACCGTGGCGGGCAGTTGGGCGGGCCGGGTGAAGGTCGCGACCGGCGCGGTCTCCTCCACCGGGCGGGCCAGCTCGGCGTCCGCCTGGAGGATGCGGTGCTGGAGCTTGGAGAGTTCGGGGCGCGGGTCCACCCCCAGTTCGTCGGCGAGGAGACGGCGCGTGTCCGCGTACACGGCCAGCGCCTCGGCCTGCCGGCCGCTGCGGTAGAGGGCCAGCATCAGCAGCTCGCGCAGGCGCTCGCGCAGCGGCTGCGCGGCGGTCAGCGCGGTGAGTTCGGAGACGGCCTCCGCGTGCCGGCCCAGCTCCAGGTCTATGTCCAGCCGGTGCTCGACGAGTTGGAGGCGCCACTCGTCGAGCCGGTGGCGTTCGTTCTCGGCGTACGGACCGGGCACGGACGCCAGCGGCTCGCCGTCCCAGAGCCCCAGGGCCTTGTTGATCAGCAGACGGGCCTGCTGGCGGTTGCCCGCGGCCCGCTCCTTCTCGGCGGCGGTGGCCAACTCCTGCGCCATGCTCAGGTCGAGGGCGTCGGGCCTGGTGTGCAGGGCGTAGCCGCCGGACTCGCTGACCAGGACACCGGGGGTGAGGACCTTGCGCAGCCGGGAGGCGTACGTCCGTACGGCCGCGAGCGCCTGGGAGGGCGCCGACTCGCCCCAGATCGCGTCGATCAGCTCCCCGGCGGTGGCGGTACGGCCGTCCCGCAGGAGCAGGGCGGCGAGCAGCGCGCGCTGCTGGGGCGAACCGGGCGGCAGCAACTCGCCGCCACGCCAGGCGCGTACGGGCCCGAGCACGCTGAAGCGCAGCTCGCCGACGAGGGGTGCCGGGGCCGGGGTGGCGGGGGCAGGGACGGGCGCCGACGCGGCCGGGGTGGGTGTCGGGGTGGTCGGCGTGGCGGGTGCCGGGGCGTCGCTGTTCGGTGCGTCGCTCGGTGCGTCGCTCGGTGCGCTGTTCGTTGTGCCTGTCGACGTGCTCACAGACGGGCCCGTCGACGTGCTCATCGACGTGCTGTCCAGTGCGGCCGGAGCCCGCTGCTCCGGTACGCGCGGCCCGCTGTCACGGTGCATAGCTCCCCCTGCCCCCGAACTGCCGGTATCGCCCCCGACAGTCTGCCTTGTCCGGAGTGGCGGCGTCAGCCTCGGGCGGGGGTCTGCACAAGCCCTCGACACGGTAAAGGACGACGCCCCTCCGGGTAAATCCTGAACGTCCCGAACCGGGAGTGACGGCAGCGACGGGACCTCACCTCGCCGACGGCAGGCGGCGCTCCGACGGCAGACGCAGATCGGTGCAGCCGTGCCGCTCGGCCGACCGCTCCGCGAACTCCCGGAACGCGGGCAGCCCGAAAGTCTCCTCGCCCTTCTCGCCGGGCAGCCACACGGTGGCAGCCTCGAGCGGCACGATCGCCGTGAACCGGGCGCGCTCGGCATCGCCGGGGCACTCCGCGCTCGCCCAGGCTCCGTGTACGCCGACTCCCGCCGCCGCCTCCGTGTTGACGTCGGCGACGTTCCGCCCGAGCAGCACGTCCGGACCGAACCGGGCGGTGAAGACGTAGGGCGCGTCGAAGTAGTCCGAGGCGATGACACGACAGGTCTCGTACACCGAGCCGCCGCCGACCCGGGTCTCCTCCATCTCCTCCAGCCGCTTGTCGCGGGAGAAGGGCAGGCCGGCGCAGGTGCCGTCGGCGCCGGCGACCGGTTCGGGCTCGACGACCGTGGGGGGCAGCGCCCGCAGGGGTTTGCCCGCCTCGGCGTCGCAGTCCCACTTCGCCGCGGCCTTGACGGCCGTCGCGACGGCGAACCGGGCCCAGAACAGATCGCTGTCGAGCCACCCGTCCTCCGACGCCTGACGGGCCTCCGTCTCCTCATGCCCGGTCTCGTTGAGGTAGGAGCCGACCGTCACCGCGACGCGGTCCTCACTGTCACGGCAGTCGACCAGGACCCGGACCGACCCGCCGTCGATCGCGCCGCGCCAGCCGCCGGTCAGCGGCACGGGCGACAGGCTCCCGCTGAAGTGCGGCAGGACGCGCTCCAGGTCCAGGGTCTCGTACTTCCCGGCGCCGAGCCGGGCCACGGTCACCTCCGCCGGCGCCACGCCGAGACGGCAGGAGTAGGCGTCCGGACCCAAGGTGGTGTCGCTCGACAGATTCGTGCCGGTTCGCAGGCCCTCGAACTGTGCACTCTTCTCGTGGGCCGGCAGGCCCCCGCAGAAGGTCTGCACGGCTTCCTCGTAGCGCCAACGCTCAGGGGTGCCGCTCTTCTCCCACCAGATCCAGCCCGCCAGCAGTACGAGGACCAGCGCCCCGGCCGACCACTCCGCCCACGCCCGCCAATTGACCCCCGCCGTACGTACCATGCCCGCCCTCGCCTCTTCTTCCAGGAATTGACGTGTTCCTGCCCTGTTGGATCACTCAGACTACGGCGGGGCGGAGGCGGGGCGTTGGCGGGCCGGGGGGCGCGGGAGGGGCGGGCCGGGGGTGCGGGTCGGACAGGGCCTACGCGCCCGCACGCCCCAGGAACACCGGATTCGTCAGCGCGACGAAGTTGCCAGGCAGGGGCGGGGCCGTCGCGGGCCGGCGTACCTCGGCGCGTACGTACGTCGCGTACTCGGCCGTCGTACGCCACTCCACCGTCCCCGTCCCCGACTCCGGCAGCGTGACGGTGTGCAGCGTCCCCTGGTCGGTGACGATGCGCGCCGAACTGCCCGCCGGGGCGCCGGTGACCTCAAGACGTACCGTCACCGGGTCGTCGTCGGCCACCCGCAGCCGCTCGCCGATGCCCGCGTGCAGGCCGCGACCGCCCGAGGCGCCGAAGGTCAGGGACACCGCGGCCGACTCCGCGACGTAGCTGCGGCCCGCGCGGATGCCCGCCAGGATCGCCTCGCGGGACAACTCGTCGGCGAGGACGACCGTCTGCGGGGTGCCGATCGGTTCGGGGTCGCGGTGCGCGTCGCTGCTCCCCATCGCGGGGGTCCACGGCCGCCCCGAACGGGCCGACGAGACAAGGGTGTTGTCCCAGGAGGCCAGGGCGACCTCGTCCTCCGGGGTGAAGGGACCGTTCCACACCTCGACCGCGTCGGCGTCCCCGAAGCCGAACTTCCAGTTGCAGCCGATGCAGGTGGCGTGCGGATGCGCCGGTACGACCAGACCGCCCGCGCGCCGTACCTCGCGCGCGTAGTGCCCGAAACGGTTGTCGCGGGCGCGGTAGCGCCAGTCGACGAACGTGCCCGCGTCCATGCCGATGGCCACGACATGGCCGTTGCGGGTGGTGATCTCCTCGCCCGTGAGGATGAGCAGGTCGTCGCCCCACAGCCCCTCCCAAGCGGCGTGCGCGGACGAGGTGTTGTGCTCGCTGGTGTTGATGAAGTCCAGCCCGGCGGCCCGCGCGCCCGCCGCGATCTCGGCGGGGGTGCGCCTGCCGTCCGAGTGCACGGAGTGCAGATGGCAGTCGCCCCGGTACCAGGCGCGCCCGCGCCCCTTGGCCCGCTCGGGCGGGTGCACCGGGCGCGGGGTGCGGCCGGGGGAGCCGTACGTGAGGGTGATCGTGACCTCGTACGCCAGGCCCTCGGGCGCGACGGTGTACGGCCCCAGCGCGATGTGCCACTTCCCGGACCGCACCGGGCCCGGCAGATAGCCGGGGGTCGCCTCGTCGGCGCGGATGAAGAACTCCGAACGGGCGCCGCCGGACCAGCCCCGGAAACCGTCCCCGCCCAGGCCGGTGCCGCGCTCGTCGAAGATGCCGATGTCGAGGGCGTTTCCCTGGGTGCCGGCGGGGACGGCGGGCCGCTGGTAGCTGTACGCGACGCGGATCTCGCGCACGCCGCGCGGGACGTCGACCGGGAGGTAGACGAAGTCCGGGGAACCGGTCGGCAGGGTGCCGCGTACGGTCCGGGTCTCCGCACCGGGTTCGCCGCTGCTGTTGTCGCCGGGTGCGGCGTTCGCGAAGCTCACGCTGCCCAACGTAAGGGCCGCGGCGGCTCCGGTCACGAGCAGACCGCGTCTGCCCATCGCGTGTTCGGTGTGGTCGTTGCACATGCCGGCGGCTCCCTGGAGGTGTCTGGAGGGACAGGAGTGGTGCACTCGAACCCTGGTATTGAGCCGTGAACGGGCGTGCAAGGGAAGGGGGTAGGGAGGTGGTGCGGACATTGCCGGTGGCTGTCCGTCCTGTTGTGTCGCGGGACACATGTGTGGCCCGATCCGCGTCAGCCCCGCCGGGCCGGGCATAGGTTTGAACGGCACCCGACCTCGGCGCAGCTCTCCACCCGAGCCGAAATGAGAACGCCCGCATGCGGATCGCGACCACCCTCTCCCTCACCGACGAGACGATCACGCCCGTGCGGCTCGCACGGGAGCTGGAGGAGCGTGGCTTCGCCGGGCTCTATCTCGGCGAGCACACCCACATCCCGGTCGAGCGGACCACCCCGTACCCGGCGGGCGGCGACCTGCCGCGTGAGTACGGCCGTACGCTCGACCCCTTCGTCGCGCTCGCCCAGGCGGCGGCGGTCACCGACCGCCTCGGGCTCGCCACCGGCATCACGCTCATCGCCCAGCACGACCCGATCGACCTCGCCAAGCAGATCGCGACGCTCGACCATCTGTCGGGCGGCCGGTTCACCCTCGGACTCGGCTTCGGCTGGAACAAGGAGGAGGCGGCGGACCACGGAGTGGAGTGGACGTCACGGCGCGCGCTCGGCTGGGACCGGCTGGCGCTGATGCGGGCGCTGTGGGCGCCCGAACCGACCCCGTACGACGGCGAGTTCGTCTCCGTCCGCCCGAGCGAGGCCCACCCCAAGCCGGCGAACGGCGCCCCCCGCACCCTGGTCGGCGGCGCGCCGGGCCCCAAACTCTTCGCCCGCATCGCCGAACAGGCGGACGGCTGGCTGCCGATCGGCGGCCGGGGCCTGGCCGAGTCGGTCCCGGCCCTGCGCAAGGCGTGGGAATCGGCGGGCCGTTCACCGGAAGCGCTCTATATCGTCCCGTACGCGGTCCACCCCTCGCCGGACAAGCTGACGCGCTACGCGGACCTGGGTGTGAGTGAAGTGGTGGTGCAACTGCCGTCGGGTGACGAGTCGGAGGTACTGAGGGCGCTGGACGAGTTCGCGCAGTACGTGTGACAGGTCGCCGTCCCTGTCGTGCTCGTCACTCCCGCACTCGTCACTCCCGCTACTCCCACTCCCGCTACTCCCACTCCCGATTCCATGGTCAACTCTCTTTCCCACACGGTGAAAGAGTGTGCGCATGAGCGCGCCGCACGACCACGACACCGTCACCCTGAGACTGCCGCCCGGGGTCCCGCAGCAGCACCAGGAGCCGGCAGCCACCCCTGCGGCGTCCAGCGGGTCCGCCGGGTCCGCAGGCCTGGCCAAGTCCAGCGCCCTCATGGCCGCCGGCACCATCGTCTCCCGTATCACCGGTTTCGCCCGCACCCTGGTCATGGCCGCGGCCATCGGCGTCGGCACGCTCAACGACTCCTACCAGGTCGCCAACGTCCTGCCCACGATGATCTACGTCCTCGTCGGCGGCGGCGCGCTGAACTCCGTCTTCGTACCGCAGCTCGTACGCGCCATGAAGAAGGACGACGACGGGGGCGAGGCGTACGCCAACCGCCTCCTCACCCTGGTCATGGTGGTGCTCGCGGCCGTCACCGTGCTCTGCGTCGTCGCCGCGCCGCTGCTCGTCCACCTCATGTCGCCGGACATCGCGGACGATCCGCGCCGGATGGCCGTCACCGTGGCCTTCGCCCGCTACTGCCTGCCGACCATGTTCTTCATGGGCGCCCATGTGGTGCTCGGCCAGATCCTCAACGCGCGCGGACGCTTCGGCGCCATGATGTGGACCCCGGTCCTCAACAACGTGGTGATCATCGCGGCGTTCGGCGGTTTCATCTGGGCCTTCGGCGGCTTCACCGGCTCCGGCGTCACCCCCGCCACGGTCACCCCGGAGGGCGTACGGCTCCTCGGCATCGGCACGTTGCTCGGTCTCGCCGTCCAGGCGCTCGCGATGCTGCCGTATCTGCGCGACGCAGGCTTCCGGCTCCGCCCGCGCTTCGACTTCCGGGGCCACGGGCTCGGCAAGGCCATGGGCCTCGCCAAATGGACGCTGCTCTTCGTGCTCGCCAACCAGCTCGGCATGGTCGTCGTCACCCAACTCGCCACCAAGGCGGGCGCGGCGGCCGAACAGGCCGGCTTCACCGGCACCGGCATCACCGCGTACAACTACGCCCTCCTCCTGTGGCAGATGCCGCAGGCCATCATCACCGTCTCCGTCATGACGGCCGTGCTCCCGCGCATCTCCCGCGCCGCCGTCGACGGCGACGCGGCGGCGGTACGCGACGACATCTCGTACGGTCTGCGGACCTCGGCCGTCGCGATCGTGCCGTGCGCCTTCGCCTTCCTGGCCCTGGGAGTCCCGATGGCGACGCTGCTCTACGCGGGCTCCGGGGCCGAGGGCGCGCGGGGCATCGGCTTCGCGCTGATGGCCTTCGGGCTGGGCCTCGTCCCGTACTCCGTGCAGTACGTGGTGCTGCGCGGCTTCTACGCGTACGAGGACACCCGAACCCCCTTCTACAACACCCTCGTTGTCGCCCTGGTCAACGCCGCCGCGTCCGCGCTCTGCTTCGCCGTCCTCCCGCCACGCTGGGCGGTGGTCGGCATGGCCGCGTCGTACGGCCTCGGCTACGCCTTCGGAGTCGGCATCGCCTGGCGCCGCCTCCGCAAGCGCCTCGGCGGCGACCTGGACGGCTCCCGCGTGCTGCGCACGTACGCCCGCCTGATCACGGCCTCGGCCCCGGCGGCCCTCGCGGCGGGCGCGGTGTCGTACGCGCTCACCCGCGCCCTGGGCAGCGGCGCGCTCCCGTCACTGCTCTCCCTGACGGCGGGCGGGCTGGTGCTGCTGTGCGTCTTCCTCGCGGCGGCCCGCCTCCTGCGTGTCCCGGAGCTGACGGCACTGACGGCCATGGTGCGGACGCGGCTGGGCCGTTGACGCGGGGCCCCGTTTATCCGTGGCGCCTCGCGCGCGCCGGGTTGTAGCGTCGGCCCCCATGAGCTGGCTGCCCGACGACTTCGTCCACCCCGTCCACGTACCCGTACCCGGCACCGCGCTGCACCTGCGCCCGATCCGGGAGGCGGACACCGCCATCGACTACCCCGCCGTGATGGGCTCCCGCGAGCGCCTGTGGGAGATCTTCGGACCGGCCTGGGCCTGGCCCAGCGAGACGATGACCTATGAAGAGGACCGCATCGACCTGCTGCGGCACGAGAAGGAGATCGCCGCGCACCAGTCGTTCAACTACGCGCTGCTGGACGAGGCGGAGACGGCGATCCTCGGCTGCGTCTACATCGACCCGCCCGAGCGCACCGGCTCCGACGGCGAGGTCGCCTGGTGGGTGGTGGACGACCACGTCGGCGGCGAGGTCGAGCGCGCGCTCGACGCGCTGGTGCCGCGGTGGATCGCCGCCGACTGGCCCTTCCGGCAGCCCCGCTGTCCGGGCCGCGACATCAGCTGGCAGGACTGGCTCGCGCTGCCGCGCGCCTCGTGACCGGCTACGCGCCGACCGTCCCGTCCACACCTTCGCGCAACAGGTCGGCGTGGCCGTTGTGGCGGCCGTACTCCAGCAGTACGTGCACCATCACCATCCGCAGCGAGACGTCCTCGCCCCACCGCGGCTGATGGCCCGTCAAGTCCAATGACCCGGCCGCCCGTTCGATCCGCCGCGACGTCTCGACCTCGGCCTCCCAGGCGGTGAAAGCCTCGGACCGGGACGAGGCGCTCGCGTCGTACGCCGCCTGGAAGTCGATCTCACCCGGGGGCGACCACAGCATCGGCGCCGCGTTGTCCTCGAACACCCGCCGGAACCAGGCGCGTTCGACCTCGGCCAGGTGCCGTACGAGCCCCAGCAGGGACAGCGTCGAGGGCGCCATCGACTGCTGCCGCAACTCGTCGTCGCTCAGCCCGGCGCACTTCATGGCGAGGGTGGCGCGGTGGTATTCGAGGAAGGCCCGCAGGGTCTCGCGCTCGCTGCCGAGACGGGGCGGGCCTACGCGGTCGTCGGTGGTCATGGTGCCGAACCTAGCCGAACCCACTCCGGCCATGTCCACGATCCCCGGCGGATGAACGCACGCTTCACCACCCGAGGCGGGTCGGCCGGCCGGTGCCGGGCTTACCCCTGCCGGAGAGGAAGAGCCACGCGGAGGCGCCGGCTGTCAGGCCGGCGATGATTCCGATGAGGGCGAGATGGCCCAGTACGCCGAGCAGCGCCGACCCGGCCGCGATGCCGCACGCCTGCGGTGTCCGGGTGAGCATGCCGGCCGCGGCCGCGGCTCGGCCCTGCATGCCCGGCGGTGTCAGGCGCTGGAGTTGCGTCTGCTGGGCGACCACCAGCCAGGGCAGCGCGGCGCCGTAGAGCGCGAACCCGAGCAGTACGGCCGGCAGTGCCGGGAGAGCCATGAGCGCTATGCCCACCGAGGCGGCGGCCAGGCTCAGCGCGGCTGTGCGCACCTCGCCGAAGGCCCGTACGGCCCGCGCGGAGAAGATGCCGCCGAGCACGGCGCCGGCGCCCTGAAATGTGAACAGCACGCCCATGAAAGCCGGGGCGCGCTGCAGGCCCTCGCTGTTGACGGAGAACGCGGCGGGTTCCAGGAAACCCAGTCCCAGGGTCACGACGGAGAAGGCGAGGACGACGCGGCGAAGCGGTGCCGTGCTCATCAGATGCCGTACGCCGGCGCTGAGTTCCGCCCATGCGCCCGTGCGTTCGGCCGAGGGGTCGATGACCCGCGGTGTCCGCGTGCGGATCAGGGAGATGGCTGTGGCCGCGACCAGGAAGCCGACGGCGTCCGCGATGATCACCGGTGTGGCGCCGACCATCGCGAAGAGCCCGGCGCCCAGGATCGGCGCGAACAGGTTCATGCCTTGCTTGGCCGTTGCCAGGACGGCGTTGGCGGTGGGGAGGAGTTCGCTGCCGAACAGCGGCCTGACCAGTGCGGAGGCCCCGGCGTTGAGGAGTGCGCTGGCGGCCCCGTAGACGAAGATCACCGGGTAGATCAACCAGGCGTCGTCCTCGCCGTGGACGAGGAGCAACAGGAGCACGTTGGCCGCGCAGGCCAGGTTGGTCACGATCAGCAGCGGGCGAACGGGTAATCGGTCGATGAGGACGGCGGACAGCGGGCCGGTCAGGTTGCCGAGGATGAAGGCGAACCAGACGAGGGCCGCCTGTGAGCTGCTTCCGGTGAGCGTCTTGATCCAGATTCCCGCCGCCAGCCACAGCGAGGAGTGGCCCAGCATGGAGGTGATCTGGCCGCCCAGGTACAGGCAGGCGTCGCGGTCGGCGAGCAGCCGCCGACGGGAGGGCCGCCGGCCGGCAGTTTGCCTGGCGAGCGTCATGAGGGGTCGGCGCTGTCGGGACTCCCGGGACTCCCGGGACGTGATTCCTCGTCGGTGGGCGCGGCGGCCGGCCCGGGCATGGTGTAGGTGAACATCTGGACGGGGCGGGACGCGGCGGGACGCGTGGTGCGGTCCGCGTAACGTGCCAGGAGGGCGAGCAGGTCCGTACGGAGTTCGCCCGTCTCCTCCAGGGTCAGATGGAGGATCGCGCTGGAATGCCCGCTCAGCTGCTGCCATTCGGCCGGCAGGCCCGGCTGGGTGACGGCCCGGTGCTTCCTGATGGTCTCCAGGTGCCGGTTCACGATGACGTCGGTGAGCGCCCGGCCGCTGACCGAGGCCTCCGTGCCGTCCAGTACCTCGGGAGTCCCGATCCCCCCGGCCACCCGCTGCCACGGCCGCTCCCGCCCACGCCCACCGGCCGCCTCCTCGACGAAGCCGTACTTGGCCAGGGTGCGGAGGTGGAATGAACAGTTGGCCGGGGTCTCGCCGACCAACTCGCCGGCCTGCGCCGCGGTGAGCGTGCCTGCCAGGGTGAGCTGTTCAAGCAACTCCAGCCGCAGGGGATGAGCCAGCGCCCGCATCGCCTTGGGGTCGGTGACCTCACGCGCGCCGGGGGCTGGGTCGGGGGGAGGGGGTGCGTCCGGGGAGCTATCGAAAGACATGTTGCGATAGTATTCACGCGCCGGTGGATGTCAACCGGCGGCGGGGCGCGGGCACCAGAGGGCTTTGGTCGTTTCCATCCCATCTCGCGTACGAGTGGCCGATGATGGGGTCTTCATTCGCTATGTCCCTGGGGGGACCATGCGTACTGGACACACCACCGCGCTCACCGTAGCCCTGCTACTCACGCTCGCCGGCTGTTCCGACGGAGGCAGCAGCAGCCCGAGGGGCGCATCGGCACCAACGGCTCGTGCGTACGACGTCCACGACTGCAAGGCCCTGCTGGAGCGCGACTACGAGGCTGATGCTCTGCGCGACGCGTCGGAAGAATCCGAGTGCCGGGGACTGACGCGGGATGAGTACGTCGAGGCTGTCGGCGAAGTCCTCGGGGGCCACAAGGGCGACGTCCTTGAACAAGCCGCGAATGAACTCGTCTGGGACGAGGCATGGGATGGGACGGACGCCGCACAGCGGAAGCTCGTATGCGAGCGCCTTGTCGCGGACGGCGCCATCACTGTGGGCCAAGAGATGATGGACGCGGCGGACAGTGCGCCTGACGGTACCGAGGTCGACATGGCGCAGTACTTTCTCGACGAGAAGTGCTGAGCCGGCTCTGACCATGGGTAGGGCTGTGGGCGCCCGCGGTTGCAACGAACGCCTTGCGCCATGCCGACGTTGGCGTGGCGCGTCCGGACGGGCCGAACGGGGCGTTGGCCGATGGACGGCACGCGTATTACGGGTATCGGCGCAGAGCGTTGAGAGCGGTGGCCACCCGGCGGCGTAGGTCCGCCTCGGTGAGGTCGTCCTCCAGTGCGTAGAAGACGTCGTCGAGTACGGACTGGATCCCGTCCCGCACACGCTCACCGGAGTCCCGCGCGGCGCGGCGCGCCGTGAGCCACCGATTCGCGAACGTCGCCCCGTCCAGACTCCGGCGCACCAGGCCGTCCATGAGGGCCAGTTGCCGGCCGGTGTGGCTGGTGGCCGGTACCTCGGCGGTCGTTGCCCACGCGCGGTTGAGCGCCGGGTGGAGATCGGCGATACGGATCAGCTCGGGCACCGCGTCACGAAGCCTCTCGGCGTACCGGCGAAAGCGCGCCCGCGCCTCGTCGGCACCTTCCGGCACGGCGCCCCGTACGAAGTCGGCGGTGCCGGCGACGAGTACGTGTCCGGGACGCGACAGCACGCCGCCGAGCAGGTTGTCGGCGAGGAGGAGTGGGGCGGTGTCCGCGCTGTCCTGGGAGGCGAGTCGCCACAACTGGCCTGCGTCGAGAGGCGATTGAACGACGTCGTCGTCGGCCAGTCTCGCGTCGAACGACACGACCCACGCGCCCGTGGCGCCCACCTCCCGGGCCCCGCCGATGGCCCGCGCGGTAGCCATGGGGCTCAGCCCACGATGGGCGGGCAACGGCACGACGGCCTTCCCGGCGTCCGCGGCGATCCACGCGCCCGCGAAGCCCCTAGAGGTCTCGGCGCCGGAGACGACGCGTCCGATCACCGCGCGATTGCGCCTACCCGCCGGGCTGCTCATACCGGCAATCCACGACGTCGATCCCCGACTGTTGTAAGCCTCGGTCTCAATCTCAGAGCGCAATCGGTCGATACGCGAGAGCCTTGTCGACCACTTCCTCCGCAGTGAGCTTCGGGGTCGAGTAGAAGATGTATGTGATGACTTCTGGGTCCAGCACGTTTTCCTGGAGCCGCATCACGAGCTCGTCTCCCACCTCTTCCGAGTCCTCGGCGGAGATTATTCGATCCACGAGGGAGATCAGCTCTTCCCGAGACATGCGCGAACCCATGATGCCTTACCTCTCTTTATCGCCGTCTAGCCATAATGATACCCGCTGTCCAATATTTCGGCGTGATATCGCGGTGTCACAACGACTATATTGTCCAGGTCGTATACGCCTCCTCCATGATGGATCGGCACGACATGGTGCAGGGTATATCGGTTGTGACCAGGCGTACTCTGTCTCGGTATCACAAACGGGGCGCGTCCATTTCTCATATTTCCCACGTTTGACGGATCGAATTGTCGTGACAGCTCTGGTCTGTTTCCGACCTCTTCCCAGAATGCTCTCCTGAAGTCACCGAAAGTCTTGAACTCTCTCCCCTGAAGCGCTCTCGCGACTTGACCAGGTATTCGACCGGCATTTCCGGCTGAACCTCTGAGCCACCTCCCTGTTACGTCGCGGAGTTGAGATCCGCCCGTCGCGGCTCCGGGGCTGTTTCTGAGTTGCGTGGCCGTGCGGGCGGGGGAGAGCGCCGGGCACCCCGGCGCCAGCCCCAGCGGGTCGCACCACGTCAGTGGGTTGTGGACATACGCCGTCGGGTTCGGGGACGGGGCCAGGCCCAGGGGGTCCGGGGTCAGGTAGTGGGCGGATTCGGGGTCGTAGTGGCGGTGGAGGTTGTAGTGGTGGCCCGTTTCCAGGTCGTGGTATTGGCCCGGGAAGCGCAGGGGGGTGTACGCCGTGGACGTCGGGGGCCAGGTCGTGGTGCCCCAGAGCGTGCGGCGGGCGTGCCAGGCGATCGTGCCCGACTCGTCGATCAGATGGGTCGGGGTGCCGATCAGGTCCGTGATGATCGCGTAGAAGCGGGTGTCGGTCTCCGCCCCGGACGCCGGGGTGTAGCGCGTCGTCTGGGCCAGCGGTGTCAGGGACGATTCGTCGTGGTCCCAGGTGAGCGTCTGGGCGCCCGTCCAGTCGGTGGAGGTCGACGTCTCCTCGATCAGGGTGGGGCCCTGGTACGTGAAGCGGGTCTCCTCCGTGACCGAACCGTCCGCGGCCAGGCGGGACTTCGTCGTGCGGCGGCCCAGCGCGTCGTACGCGTAGCGCCATGTCGTGCCGTCCGGCGTGGTGACCGCCGTGAGCTGGTCGCGCGCGTTCCACGTGTAGCGCCAGTTGTCCGGCTTCCGCGACAGGCGGGGCTTCTGGCGCAGGGTGGTGCGGCCCGCCGCGTCGTACTCGTAGCGGACCGTGCCCGCCGTCCCCACGCGGGTGCCCGTGTAGGTGCGCGGGCCCGTCGACTCGGGGTACGCGAGGTCTGCCGGCCAGGCCGCGTCGGTCGGGTTGCCGGTGGGGTCGTAGGCATACGACTCCGACCGGTCCGCCGCCCGGACCTCGGTGACCCGGCCCGCCGGGTCGAGCGTGTAGCGCGCGTCGCCCGCGGCGAGGAGGTGGCCGTCCGGGCGCCAGGTGTACGTACGCGTGGGGACGGGCGCGCCCGTGTACGAGCGGGACAGCGGGCGCCCCGTCGGGTCCCATGTCTGGGTCAGGGACAGCGCGTCGCCCCAGCCGAGCCCGGTCTCGCGGCCCGCCGCGTCCCGTGTCACCGTCAACGACCGCCCGGACGCGGTGAGTTCGGTGCGGCTGCCCGCCAGGTCGTACGCGTACGTCGTGACCGCGCCCGCCGGGGTCCGCCGACCGGACGGCCGCCCCGCCGCGTCGTACGACAGCCGCAGCACCCGCCCGTCCACCGTCTCCGTCAGCAGCCGGCCGGCCGGGTCGTACGTGCGCAGCAGTTCGGTGTCAGGACCTGTCGCGCGCGCCAGATCGTCGCCCGCCGTCCAGTCGAACGTGGTCACCTCGCCGGCCGCGTCCTGCGCGACGAGGCGGCCCAGCAGGTCGTAGCGGTGGTCGGTGCGGACACCCAACGGGTCCAGGCGCGATACGAGTTGGGACGCCGCGTCGAGTTCGTACGTCACCGTACGGCCGTCGAAGTCCGTCTCCGCTATGAGACGTCCGGCCGCGTCGTAGGCGTAACTCCAGCTCAGGCCCTGCGCGTTGGTCACCTGCGTCAAACGCGCCGCCGCGTCATGGGCGAAGGAGTAGCGCGCGCCGTCCGGGTCGGTGCGGGCCGTCAGCAGGTCGAAGTGGGTGTACTCGTGGTGGGTGACACCGCCGTTGGCGTCGGTGTACGTGACGGTGTTGCCCTCGCCGTCGTACGTCCACGACTCCGCCGAGCCGTCCGGTGCCGTACGGCGCAGCAGCCGGCCCTCCGTGGACCACTCGAAGGACGAGACCGCGCCCAGCGGGTCGGTCGCGGACACGACCCGGCCGAAGGCATCACGCGTCACCCGCGTCGTCGCGCCCAGCGGGTCCGTCGTCTCGACCGGCAGACCCGCCGCGTCGCACCGCACCCGCGTCGTGGCGCCCAGCGGGTCCGTGATCGCGAGCGGCGCGCCCCGGCCGTCGTACAGCCAACGGGTCGTGGCGCCCGTCGGGTCGGTGACCGACGTCCGGTTGCCGGCCGCGTCGTACGTCTGGCGCCACACCTGCCCGGCCGGGTCGGTGATCCGTACCGGCCTGCCCTCGGCGTCGAGGGCCGCCTCGACCGTGCTGCCGTCCGCGCGCCGCACGCCCGTGAGGTGGCCGCGCCCGTCGTACGTGAACTCCGTGGTGCGGCCCAGCGGGTCCGTCTCGGCGGTGACACGGCCGGCCGCGTCGTACGCGGTACGCGTCACCGCGCCGTTCGCGTCGATCTCGCCGACCACCAAGTGGCGGTCGTCGATCAGGTGACGAGTGGTGGCGCCGTCGGGGGCCACCAGAGCCGTCACGGCCAGACCGGGATACGCCGGGTCCGAACCCCCGTAGCTGAAGCGGAAGTTGTAGTGCCCGCCCGCGCCGCCCTCCGCCACCACCCGGTCGTCGTCGGGGCCGCCGTACTCGTACGCGTACGAGCGGTCGTTGCTGTCCGTCCACGACGTCACCCGGCCCACCGCGTCGTAACCGAAGCGCAGCGGGAGACCCGACGAGTTGTACGTCTCCGTCAGCCGGCCGTCCGCGTCGTAGCCGTACGACATCACGCGCACGTCACCCAGCCACAGGCCGGTGACGCGCTCGCCGTTCCGCGTCAGGCGCAGTACGTAACCGCCGCTGTGCGCGATCTCGACCGGCGCGCCCTCGGCGTCGTACGTGAACGTGATCCGGTTGCCGTGCCGGTCGGTGACCGTACGCAGCAGAGCGACGCCGCTGTCGCCGTGCACGCCGCTGTCGCCGTGCACGTCGGAGTGCGCCGTGAACGCGAGGACCTGCCCGGCATCCGCGTCGGTGACCGTGTACGAGCCGTCGGCGGCCCGCGCCAGCGGCCATCGCGCGTGGCCGGCGGACTCCTCGGGCAGCACCGCCTCGCCGCCCGGCACCGGGTGCGGATACGCCAGCAGCAGGCCGTCCTCCGTGAAGAACACGACACCCTGCTCGTCGAACTCCAGCCGTTGGTCCGCCGTCGACGCCCACGTCGGGCCGAACCAACGACCGCCCCGGTAACCGGAGTCCACCCGCCGCGAGAACAACAGCGGCAGCACACCCGGCAGTTCCACATCCGTCACGGGCAGGAACATCCGGCCGGTCGCCACGTCCACCGGGTCCGTCCCGCCGTGCCGCACCTCGTCCGAGCGCCGGGTGAACCTGCCCCGGCCGCTCCGCAGCGCGCTCCGCGCCCACGCCAACGCGCCCCGGCCCGCCAGCCGCGCGCCCACCTGGACCGCGACCCGGGCGGCCACGGGGGCCAGCACCCGGCCCGCCGCCATCGCCAGCAACTCCGGCAGCAGGAAACCGAGTCCGCCGGTGGCCACCCCGAACGGCAGCGCGAACGGGAGGGCGAACATCAGCAGCGTCAGGATCAGCGCGGGGGCCACGTCCAGGAACTTCTCCAGGACGAAGGAGACGATCAGGTGGTCGGGCACGACCCTGTCGTACTCGGCGATGGTGCCCGCCCGCGACAGCAGCAGCGCCCCGGCGCACAGCCCACCGGTGACGACGGCCACCCGCAGCAGCGCGGCGGCGTAGGGCTCGGCCGGGGGCAGGGCGCGCAGACGGGGGAGGGAGCGCCACGTGAGTACGAGACGGAACGCGGCCAGCAGCAGACCCGCCAGACCGCAGCCGATGAGCAGTTGCCACCCCTGGCCCTCGGTGAAGTACTCCTCAAGGTCCTGCGTCCCCTCGAAGGCGAAGGTGGCGGCGAGAAGGGCGGCGGGGATCAGCAGCACCAGTCCGAGGGCGAGGACGGCCTTCTCCCACCACGGCAGCCGGCCGTCCCCGCGTGCGCGGACCCGCCGCCATGCCTCACGTATCGAGGTGCCGCGCCACGCCCCGGGATCCGACGTGGCGTCCAACTCGGCTGTACGGGTGGTGAGTTCGTCCCGCAGCGCGGCGACGTGCTCCGGGCGGGCGCGGGGGTGCGTGGTGAGCTGGAACAGGGCCCGGCGCCGGCGGGCGTACCCGAGCGCGATCAGCGTGGTCCACGGGGCCCGCAGGAGCGCGTAGTTGAGCAGCACAGCCACAGCGCCGCCGCCCTGACCGGCGCCCCCACCCTGCGCCGAGCCCGCGCCCGTGCCCCCGCCCCCGCCCCCGCCCCCGCCCTCCCGCTCCGCCCTCAGCCACACCCCCACCTCACGCGCCCGCCCCGCCCGCCGCGTACGCACGTCCCACACCACGGCCGCCACCAGGCATCCCAGCACCCCCCAGAGCCCGCTCGCGACGATCCGGTCGTACCACTCGCGCGGCGCCCCGTGCGCGCTGGGCAGGGCCGCGATGTAGTTCACCGCCGTGTGCAGCCCGACGGCCGCGAGCAGCGGCAGCAGCCCCGCCACCCGCACCCACCAGCGGTGTCCGCACACGATCAGCCCCACGGAGAGGCCGCCGAGGGCCGACCACGCGACGTGGTTGTCCACCGGCACGGTCGCCGTGGCGGAGCCCAGCTCCAGGGTGCCCACGGCCCCCGGGAACCAGTGCCCCAGGAACTCCGGAAAGCCCGACACGAACGGCGCCTCGAAGAGCCGCGTCGCGACCGTCCAGCCACCCGCCGACTCGACGGGGCGTACATGGACATCCGGTGCGAACGCGAATTGCAGCACCGATTCCAGCAGCCCGAACCCGGCCCCCACCGCGCCGCCCAGCACCACGAAGTCCGTCAGGCCCCACTGGACCCGGCCGCGCAGCGCCCAGGCGGCGAGCGCGAGCGGGGCGATCTTGAGCAGTTCCTCGGCCGTCGGAGCCGTCGTCCACATGACGGTGTCCATGACCGTCTTCATCGACGTCTCGTCAGCCGCCGCCAGTTGGCGGGTGACGACCGTCTCGATCAGGACCGAGAAGACACCGCAGCCGTACGCCCCCACCCCGAAGGCCAGCAGTACGGTCGGCCAGCCGACCGTACGCGCGGGCCACGACAGCAACAGCAGTTGCATGACGCACCACAAGGACGCGGCAGCCATCCAGAACGCCACAAACCCCACCCCGTAAACCCCATGAATTTGCGTTAGTGAACTGAACGTAGGGGTGAGGGTCGGGTGTGTCAACAGGGCATCGGCCGGGCAGCGCCCGGCCGCCGTCACCCACCTCCCCCACGCCCGGGGGAAGGCCCCAGGCGGCAGGTGTATTCAGCGACACCTGAGACTCGGGCTGTACGCCCAATGTGATCGAAGTCCGCCGTCCGTAGCGTCTTACTCGTGGCACAGAGGGTGTCCGACGGAAGGAACGATCATGAAGCTTCGTAAGAACAAGAGCCGCCCGACCCGGAGCGCCGAAGCTCTTCGTCTGGCCCATGTGAGCAAGGTCTACGGGGGCGCCGAGAACGCCGTCACCGCGCTGGACAGTGTGTCGCTGAGCCTGCCCGCCGGGTCCTTCACCGCCATCATGGGGCCGTCCGGCTCCGGCAAGTCGACCCTCCTGCAGTGCGCGGCCGGCCTCGACCGGCCCGACAGCGGGCGGATCATGGTCGACGGTGAGGAGATGACGGGCGGCAGCGAGGCGGCCCTGACGAAGTTCCGCCGGCGCCGGATCGGCTTCGTCTTCCAGAAGTACAACCTGCTGCCCACCCTCACCGTCGCCCAGAACACGGTGCTGCCGCTGAAGCTCGCCGGCCGCCGTATCGACCGGGCCCGCGCCAGGGAGATCCTGACCCAGGTCGGCCTCGGCGACCGCCTCGGACACCGGCCCGACCAGCTCTCCGGCGGCCAGCAGCAGCGTGTCGCCATCGCCCGCGCCCTGGTCACCGAGCCCGCCGTCGTCTTCGCCGACGAACCGACCGGCGCTCTCGACATCCGCAGCGCCCGTGATGTGCTGCGGCTGCTCCAGGAGACCGTACGGGTCCACGGCCGCACCGTCGTCATGGTCACCCACGACCCGGTCGCCGCCTCCTACGCCGACTCCGTCATCTTCCTCGCCGACGGCCGACTGGCCGGGCGCATCAACAACCCGACCGTCGACGCCGTCGCCGAACGCCTCGCGCACCTCGGTGACGCGGTCAGCCAGTCGGGCGCCACGTCGGCCCAGCAGCCCCATCTGTCCGCCAACAACGCGTACGCGGGGGTGTGACCCATGTTCTCTCTCGCCATGAGCTCCATCCGCCGGCGCCCCGGGCGCTTCATCGCCACCCTGCTGTCGACCTTCCTCGGCGCGGTGGTCATCATGACCTTCAGCTCGATGCTCGACACCGCCGCCGCCCCGGGCATCGACAGCGTCAGCAAGGAGCCCATCACCACCGCCGCGAACGTGGTCGGCGGCTACGGCGCCCTTCTCGTCTTCTTCGCCATCGCCTCCACCCTCACCGTCAACGTCCGCCAGCGCGGCGAGGAGATCGCACTGCTCCGCCGGAGCGGGGCGACCCCCGCCCAGATCAAGCGGATGGTGGTCTTCGAGGCCGCCGCGGTGGGGATCATCGGAACGCTGCTGGCGATCGTGCCCGCCATGATCGGCGGTCAGCAGCTGCTCAACGTCTTCAAGGACAGCGGTCAGGTCGCCGACGGGGTCGACCATGTCTTCGGTCCGATCGCGCTCAGCCTCGGCGCCGCCATCACCGTGCTGGCCTCCGTCGGCGCCGCGTTCCTCGCGGTCCGCCGGGCGACCAAGGAAGCGGCCGGCGGCAAGAAGTCCCGCGGCCGGGCGAAGAACATCGCCGGCGTCGCCGCCCTCCTCCTGGGTGCCGGCACCGTCAGTACCACCTTCGCCATGGACAAGACGGACGTCGCGCTGATGGCCGCCCCGGGTTACGGCGCCATCCTGCTCGCCGCGGGCTTCGCGATCCTCTCGCCCGCACTGCTGCGGATGCTGCTCGGTGTCCTGTCCGGGCCGCTGACCCTGCTCACCGGTGCGAGCGGCTATCTGACCATCCACAACATGCGCCAGCGCGCCGCACAGCTCTCCAGCGTGCTCATGCCGCTGATCCTCTTCATCAGCATCTCCTCGGCCATCCTCTACATGCAGGCCATCGAGAACGACGTGGTCAAGGCGTCCGGACTCACCCGCTCCAGCGACGACAAGAGCATCCAGACCCTCAACTACGTGATCTCCGGCATCATCGTGGTCTTCGCCTGCATCATGCTGATCAACAGCCTCTACGCGGCGACCACTTACCGCACCAGGGAGTTCGGCCAGCAGCGCCTCACCGGTGCCACGCCGAACCAGGTCCTGGGCATGATCACCCTCGAATCCCTCATCCTCACCGTGTTCGGCGTGTTCTTCGCGACGCTGTCGGCCTTCGCCGGGATCGTCTCCTTCAGCGCCGTCCGCACCGACACCGCCATCCCGGACCAGAGCCTCGGGATCTGGCTGACCGTCGTGGGCATCGGCGCCGCGGCGACGATCGTCACCAGCGTGGGCACGGCCTACCGCGGCCTGCGCACCCCGGCCGTCGAGGCGGTGGCACTGGCCGCCTGAGATGACACACCACGAAGCCGAACACATACGAGACCGAACACCAGGAAAAGCCGCCGAAGGGCAGTCGCACACAGCGACTGCCCTTCCGGGCTTTTCCACCGCGCCAGTTGCGCGGTCGCCCGGCTGCCCGGTCGTCCCCCGATTCGTCGTCGCGATCGAAGTTATTCCCGCGTATACGAATGTGGGTATCCGCTCACCTACGCAGCTCCCCGCCTGAATCGTCCGACCCCGCTCGTATGCTCGGAGATATGACGACGAGCGCCACGGCCCCCTCCGCCCCGACCGCCAACGCCATGCGCCGCGCCCTCAAACGTGCGAGGGACGGTGTCGCGCTCGACGCCGGAGAGGCCGCCGTCCTCCTGCAGGCGCGCGGCGACGACCTGTTGGACCTCGCCGCCTCCGCCGCGCGGGTGCGCGACGCCGGGCTCGAAGCCGTCGGGCGCCCCGGGGTCATCACGTACTCCCGCAAGGTCTTCATCCCGCTGACCCGCCTCTGCCGCGACAAGTGCCACTACTGCACCTTCGTCACCGTCCCCGGCAAGCTCCGCCGCGCCGGGCACGGCATGTATCTGTCGCCCGACGAAGTCCTCGACATCGCCCGCAAGGGCGCCGAAATGGGCTGCAAGGAAGCGCTGTTCACCCTCGGCGACCGCCCCGAGGACCGCTGGCCCGAGGCGAAGGAGTGGCTGGAGGCCGAGGGGTACGACGACACACTCGCGTACGTACGGGCCATGGCCATCCGCGTACTGGAGGAGACCGGTCTCCTCCCGCACCTCAACCCCGGCGTGCTGAGCTGGACCGACTTCCAGCGGCTCAAGCCCGTCGCGCCCAGCATGGGCATGATGCTGGAGACCACCGCCACCCGCCTCTGGTCCGAGCCCGGCGGCCCGCACCACGGCTCGCCGGACAAGGAGCCCGCCGTACGGCTGCGGGTGCTGGAGGACGCGGGCCGGTCCAACGTCCCGTTCACCACCGGCATCCTGATCGGCATCGGCGAGGACTACGAGGAGCGCGCCGACTCGCTCTTCGAGCTGCGCCGCACCGCCCGCGCCTACCACGGCATCCAGGAAGTCATCGTCCAGAACTTCCGCGCCAAGCCCGACACCGCGATGCGCGCCATGCCCGACGCCGAGTTGGAGGAGCTGGCCGCGACCATTGCCGTCGCCCGGCATCTCCTCGGCCCGGCCGCCCGGATCCAGGCCCCGCCGAACCTCGTGGACGAGGAGTACGCGCTCCTCATCGGCGCCGGCATCGACGACTGGGGCGGCGTCTCGCCGCTCACACCCGACCACGTCAACCCCGAGCGCCCCTGGCCGCACATCGACCAGCTCGCCGAGCGCACCGCCGCCGCCGGGTTCGAGCTGCGCGAACGGCTCACGATCTACCCGGAGTTCATCCAGCGCGGCGAGCCCTGGCTCGACCCGCGCGTGATGCCGCACGTGCGGGCGCTCGCCGACCCGGCGACCGGACTCGCCCGCGAGGGCGTCAAGCCGGCCGGACTGCCGTGGCAGGAGCCCGACGAGGGCTTCACCGCCACCGGCCGTACCGACCTGCACCGCACCATCGACACCGAGGGCCGCACCGGCGACCGCCGGAACGACTTCGACCATGTCTACGGCGACTGGGACGCCCTGCGCGAGGCCGCCGCGCCCGGCATGGTGCCGCAGCGCATCGACACCGACGTCAAGCAGGCGCTCACGCAGGCCGCCGCCGACCCGACGAAGCTCACCGACGACGAGGCGCTCGCGCTGCTGCACGCGGACGGCCCCGCGCTCGACGAGCTGACCCGGATCGCCGACGAACTGCGCCGCGAGGTGGTCGGCGACGACGTCACGTACATCGTCACGCGCAACATCAACTTCACCAACGTCTGCTACACCGGCTGCCGTTTCTGCGCCTTCGCCCAGCGCCGTACGGACGCCGACGCCTACACCCTCTCGCTCGACCAGGTCGCCGACCGCGCCGCGCAGGCGTGGGACGTCGGCGCGGTCGAGGTCTGCATGCAGGGCGGCATCCACCCGGACCTGCCCGGCACGGCGTACTTCGACATCGCGCGCGCCGTGAAGGAACGCGTTCCCGGCATGCACGTGCACGCCTTCTCACCGATGGAGGTCGTCAACGGCGCGTCCCGTACCGGGATGTCGATCCGCGAATGGCTCACGGCCGCGAAGGAGGCCGGGCTCGACTCGATCCCCGGCACGGCCGCCGAGATCCTGGACGACGAGGTGCGCTGGATCCTCACCAAGGGCAAGCTGCCGACGGCGACGTGGATCGAGGTCGTCGAGACCGCGCACTCGCTGGGCATCCGCTCCAGCTCCACGATGATGTACGGCCACGTCGACCAGCCCCGCCACTGGCTGGGGCACTTCCGCACGCTGGCGGGCATGCAGCGCAAGGCACTTGAGGCGGGACGCGAGGGCTTCACCGAATTCGTCACGCTGCCCTTCATCCACACCAACGCGCCCGTCTATCTGGCCGGCATCGCCCGCCCCGGCCCGACGGCCCGCGACAACCGCGCGGTCATGGCGATGGCCCGGCTCCTCCTCCACCCGTACATCACCAACATCCAGACCAGCTGGGTGAAGCTCGGCACGGAGGGCGCGGCCGAGATGCTGCGCTCCGGCGCGAACGACCTCGGCGGGACGCTGATGGAGGAGACCATCTCCCGGATGGCGGGCTCCAGTTACGGCTCGTACCGCTCGGTCAAGGACCTGGTCGCCATCGCCGAGGCGGCCGGGCGGCCGGCCAGGCCGCGGACCACGCTGTACGGCGAGGTGCCCGAGGAGCGCGTACGGGCGGCGGCGGCGTCCGACGGGCACCTGCCGGAGCTGCTGCCGCTGCTGCCCGCGGACTAGGTCCTGTCCGGCGGATCTTCGGGGGCCCGGGGCGCCTGGCACGGCACCTCGCCGCGTTGTCAGCGTTCTCGAAGGCATCCGAGTACGTCCAGTACGAGAACGATCCTCCGCCTTGCGATGCACCGCACCAGCCGCCCCGGGCTGATCCACGAAGATTCGCCGGACAGGACCTAGCCCTCGGGGGATGGAAGGGGGTGGCCGGGGACGAACCGGCCACTCGTTCCGCCCGTGCTCAACCGTCCGTTCCCGTTCGATTACAGTGCTGCGCCAGAGCGCGTTCCACGACACGGGAGGGAGGGACGCGTGAACAGGCCAGCCACCGCCATATGGGGCCGGGCGGAGCAGCAGGACTTCCGCAGCCGTGTCCGTGGGTGCCTTCTCGGGGGAGCCATCGGCGACGCGCTGGGGGCGGGGGTCGACACGCTCACTCTCGACGAGACCCGGACCGCGCACGGCGCCGACGGCGTCACCGACTTCGCCCCCGCGTTCGGCCGGCGCGGCGCGGTCGCCGCCGCCACCCAGCTGACCCTCTTCACCGTCGACGGCCTCATCCGCGCCCAGGTCCGGCGCGACACCGGCGCCTGGCACCCGCCCACCGACGTGCACCGCGCGTATCTGCGCTGGGCCGCCACCCAGAGCGACTGGGGGCCTGACGAGCGCCGCAAGGACAACGGCTGGCTCGCCCAGGAGGAGTGGCTGTACGCGCGCCGCGACCCCAGCCGGTCCTGTCTGACCGGGCTGGCCGACGAGTCGATGGGCACGCTGGAGAAGCCCAAGAACCCCACCGCGCGCGACGCGGGCGCCGTCGTGCGCTCGGCGCCGTTCGGGCTGCTGGTGGGCTGGGAGCCGCAGTTGGTCTGCCAGCTCGCCGTGGAGTGCGCGGCGCAGACGCACGGCCATCCCACCGCGTATCTGTCGGCCGGCGCGTTCGCGGTGATCGTGCACGGCGTCGCGCGCGGCGACAGCGTCGACGCGGCCGTCCAACGGGCCCTGGCGCTGCTGACCCAGCGCCCCGGCCACCAGCCCGTCACGGACGCGCTGGGGCAGGCACTCGGAGCCGTACGACAGGGAATCCCGACCCCGGGGCGGGTCGCGGCGCTCGCGGCCGGCCGGGCGGCGGAGGACTCGCTGGCGGTGGCCGTGTACTGCGCGCTCGTGGGCGAGGACGTACGCCACGGCCTGCGGCTGGCCGTCAACCACGACGGGCCGTCCTCGGCGACGGGAGCGCTCTGCGGGGCCCTGCTGGGCGCGATGCACGGGGAGACGGCGCTGCCGCCGGCATGGCTGGCGGAGCTGGAGGGCCGCGCGACGCTCCTGGAGATCGCGGACGACTTCGCGATGGAGATGACACAGGGCCCCGCGCTCCACGGCCCGGCGATCACGGCATCGGGCTGGCTGACGCGGTACCCGCGGGGCGGGTAGGCGCTGTCCTCAAGCGCCGGACGGGCTGCGTTTGCAG
>NZ_JBHUUW010000009.1:0-204772 GCF_042670825.1 Streptomyces sp. NPDC057137
GTTCCCGGCGGTCACGCGGCTTCGTGGTCCTGCTGGTCGAACCGGTCGTGCTGGTACTGCTGGTCAGGCACCCATCATGTGGACGCCGCCGTCGACGTGCACGATCTCGCCCGTCGTCTTCGGGAAGAAGTCCGACAGCAGCCCGACGACACCGCGGCCCGTCGGCTCCGGGTCGGACAGGTCCCAGCCGATCGGCGCGCGGTGGTTCCACACGTCGGCCAGTTCCTCGAAGCCCGGAATGGACTTGGCGGCCATCGACCTGAGGGGGCCGGCCGAGACGAGGTTGCAGCGGATGTTCTTGGCGCCCAGGTCACGCGCGAGGTAGCGGTTGGTGGATTCGAGCGCCGCCTTGGCGATACCCATCCAGTCGTACTTGGGCCAGGCGAACTGCGCGTCGAAGGTGAGCCCGACGACCGAGCCGCCGCGCTCCATCAGCGGCAGGCAGGCCATGGTCAGCGACTTGAGCGAGTACGCCGAGACGTGCACGGCCGTGCCGACGTCCTCCCACTCCGCCTCCAGGAAGTTGAAGACTCCCTGCGGGCCGAAGGCGATCGAGTGCACGACGCCGTCGAGGCTCGCGCCCTCGCCCTGGATCTCCCGGATCCGGTCGGCGAGGGAGTCCAGGTGCTCCTGGTTGGTGACGTCCACCTCGATGACGGGGGCGGGCTTGGGCAGCCGCTTCGCGATGCGCTCCACGAGCGAGAGACGCCCGAAGCCGGTGAGGATGACCTCCGCACCCTCTTCCTGCGCGACCTTGGCCGCGTGGAAGGCGATGGAGGAGTCGGTGAGGACCCCGGTGACGAGAATGCGCTTTCCGGCGAGAATTCCACTCATGTGATCAGTGACCCATGCCCAATCCGCCGTCAACGGGAATGACGGCTCCAGTGATGTACGAGGCATCGTCCGAGGCGAGGAAGCGGACCGCTGCCGCGATCTCCTCGGGCTGCGCGTAACGGCCGAGGGGGACTTGGGCGACGATGTTCTTGCGCTGCTCGTCGGTGAGCACCTTGGTCATGTCGGTGTCGACGAAACCGGGCGCGACGACGTTGAACGTGATGTTGCGCGAGCCGAGTTCACGTGCGAGCGAGCGGGCGAAGCCGACCAGCCCGGCCTTGGAGGCCGCGTAGTTTGCCTGCCCGGCCGAGCCCAGCAGCCCGACGACCGAGGAGATCAGCACGACCCGGCCCTTCTTGGCGCGCAGCATGCCGCGGTTGGCGCGCTTGACGACCCGGAAGGTGCCCGTGAGGTTGGTGTCGAGGACGGACGTGAAGTCCTCCTCGGACATCCGCATCAGCAACTGATCCTTTGTCACACCGGCGTTGGCGACCAACACCTCCACAGGACCGTGCGTCTCCTCGATCTCCTTGTAGGCCTGCTCCACCTGCTCGGCGTCGGTGATGTCGCACCGGACGGCCAGGCAGCCGGACTCCGTCAGGGCCTTGGGCGGTTCGCCCGAGCGGTAAGTGATGGCGACCTTGTCGCCGTTGCCGACGAAGGCCAGGGCGATGGCAAGGCCGATGCCCCGATTTCCTCCGGTGACGAGAACCGAGCGGCTCAACGAAGCACCTTTCGTAGCTGTCTGGGCTGTCTGCTCTGATACCTGGAAAACCTATCGTTCGCGGCGGCGCTCCGTGGACTCGGGCCTTGACAGCGCCTCGCTACGGTCGCTGTGGGGTCCCTACAGTTCCGCTTGTGCTCGGCTTTGTATGATCAGCTCTGCCAGCCTGTCGATCCGACTCTTCAGGTCCTGATGGGGCAGCCCGAGGTCGAGGGCATGGCGGTGCAGACGGATCTCGCCTCCGGCCACCGGTACCCGTACCACGTCCTCTTGGCCGGATGCATAAACCAAGTGCCCCTGGGTGAGCCCGAGCCGTACGCAGTAGGCGAGCATCTGATAGAGATCGTCCCGGGACGGGCCGCTCTTGTACTTCGCATCCACCACGACGGACGGTACGGGGACGCCATCAGCACCCGTCAGGTAGTGAACGAGGTCCGGCTTGAGGACGTGGCCTTTCCCCGTGTCGAGATGGTGTTCACGATCACGAGGTTCCGCCCTGCCTCCCGCGGTCCGCTCCAGGGCCTCGCCGAGCGCACCACCGAGGAAGTCCTCATACACCTGCCACATCCGGAACAGCAGCCCGTCCGCGCTGATGGTCCGCCCGTCCTCCAGTTCGTACGAAGACCCTCTGAGAATGAGCGTGGCGAGGGACAGAGCGGGCCGGTAGCGCAGATTGAGGCGGGTCGGTGACCATACGGGCAGGGGTGCGCCGGGCACCGGCGGTGTGACCCCGTCGAGCTGTGCGGCGAACCCCCGCAACTCGCGACGGTGTACCGGGATCACGCCCGGGACCCGCAGCATCCGCCGGACCGCGCCGAGCAGCAACCGGTTCTCCGGGATATCGGCGGAGTGATCGTCGTAGGTCACTTCCAGCGGAAGCGCCAGCCCGGGACGGCGCCCGAGCTGCGCGGCGCCACGCAGTCGGCCGCGCAGTACGGGGAGGGTGTCCTCGATCTCCCGGTAGCCGAACAGGACTCCGGCGCGCAGCGCCCGCCTGGACGCCCGGGAAAACGCGTGGGCGACGGCCGGCAGCAGGTCGGGCCGAGCGGCCACGTCGATCTGCTGTCTCTCCTTCTCCCAGAGAAGACGGTCCGGGGCATAGCCGAGCAAGTACATCAGCCGGTCCACCGGTATCTTCGGCGCGATGGACAACCGCACTTGGCCGGGGCCACGCCCCAGCCGGACGGCACCCACCTGGTTTCTGGCCCTGAGCCGCCATTCCCCGGTGACCCGCCCTGGGCGTACGTCCACGAGCTCCGAGGCGTCGAGCGTCCGCGCCTGTTCGTCGGTCAGCGGCCGACTGGACCAGTCGTCCGCCTCCCTGAGCAAGATGGGCGCTTCGTCGCTCATGCGTCGTCGGCCGACGGGGCGGATACGGGGGCCGGGGGCCTGAGCGACGGGCTGATGCCGAGGTGTTTCCTGATGGCATCGAGGCCGTAGGTCTCCTGGATGTCGATCGATTCGCCGTAGTGGTGCTCGGTGAGCAACGGGATGATCTGGGTACGCCAGAGCAGATCGAGGGCTCGGTCACCGCCCTGCGCGATGGACTGCATCAGATACGAGTGACCGACCCGGAAGTCACGGTCGGCGCCGGGTCCGGCGGCGATACGGCGGTTGAGCTCGTCGAGGAGCTGTGCTCCGAACTGGGGCAGGCTGTTCGCGTCGAGCCAGGAGCTCAACAGCCCCTTGAGGGGTGTTTCGTCGGGGTGGAGCTCCAGGAAGGAGAAGCGTCGGCGCATGGCCCCGTCCATCAGCGCCACGGTGCGGTCGACCGTGTTCATCGTGCCGATGATGTAGAGGTTGGGCGGCAGCCGGAACCCGCGTCCTTCGTCCGATCCGTAGAGGAGATGGACGAACTCCTTCCGATACTCCAGGAGGAAGTACATCTCTCCGAAGACCTTGGCGAGGTTGCCCCGGTTGATCTCATCGATGACCAGCACGAAGACCTCGGCGGGGCGCTCCTCCGCCGTGTCCGCGAGTCTGCGCAGAGGTCCCTTGACCAGATCGAAGACAATGCCGGTCGAGGCGGGTCCCTCACGCTCGGGGAGCATGGAGTCGGATGCCGACTTCTTCGGCGTCCGAGGCCGGAAACCTTCGAAGAAGTCCTCGTAGCTGTACGCCGGATGAAACTGCACCAGGCGTACGTTGCTCGGGCTGCCCCCGGTCAGATGACGGGCGAGCGCGAGAGCGGTGAACGTCTTTCCCGTGCCGGGCGGCCCGTGGAAGATCAACTGCGGCTTGCCACGGAGGAGTTTCACCGCGTCCTGGAGCCAGCCCGGGTCGGACAGGGTGAGACGGTCGGCCAGTTCCTGGGTGACATCGGGGAGTTCGGCCTTGATGTCCGGAGCAGGTGCGGTACGGCCTGGTTTCGGCCCAACCAGTGGTTCGAGACGGGCGGCGAACTCACTGACATCGACGATACGGGCATCGCCGTCGGCGACCCGGGCCACCAGTTCGGCGGGCAGAGCACGGATGAAGTCGAGGGGTTTACCCAGATTCCGCCAGTCGACGGACCGCACGAAGTGGGCCGCGTCGTCGCTGGGAGTGGAGTAAACAGCAGGTCCGCGTACCACCCCCAGATAGGCGTGGGGGCCGTCGGTGCACACCACGATGTCCCCCTCCTGTATCCGGGAGAGGAAGGTGTAGAGCTCTTCGGCCTGCCGGTCGCGTCGAGCGGACGTCGCACCTGAATACGCCTCATCGACGACCTTGCGCACGCGCTGCGGTCCGGTGCCCTGGGCGAGAGCGGGCAGCCGGTCGGCCGACAGGGTCACCACACCCTGCTCGCGCCAGAGCGTCTTGATCAGACTGGCCCCGTCCTGGGCCCTCCCGCGAATGACCCACACCCTGCGGGGGCGTTGAGGCACACTCTCCTGTCCCGGTTCCTCTCCCAGCACCAGCGCGGTGAGTTCCTCGGCGGTGAGTCGCGCACCAGGCCGGGCCCGTACGACGTCGAGGCTGGAGCCTTCGTCAATCAGCTCGTCGCGCTCCAACAGCATCCGCCAGGCGTCGATGTCCACGGGCGGCAACAGCAGATCCGGGCCTGCCACACCCTCGTCCGAGAGAGCCAGATGCCAGCCGTCGGGGCGGGTGCCCTGAAAAGACGCCGCGAGCGCCTCGGCGTCGACGTCGAACTCCCCGGCGAGGTCCTCGACGCTGATCCACCGCTCATCGGGCAGTTCGGAGAGAATCTTGGCCGCGGCGTCGAAGGAACCGCGCCGCGTACGCCAGTGGCCGTAGCGGGTCGTCGCCTCGGCGAGGAACGTCACCGGATCGGGATAGTCCTCAAGCGCCCGCCCGCCCAGCCCGGTCAACCGCCAGGTCCGGTTGGCCCGGGTCAGCCAGCCGGCCTTGGTCAGCGCGGTGGCTGTGTAGCTGAGGTTCTTGTCGATGTCCGTCTTCACCAGCGGCCCGAGCGCTGCCCAGTCGGTGACGAGCGAAGGCTCGGCCCGATGGATCAACGGCCGGAGCTCACGGAAGGGAAGGCCGTCCTGGAGATGCTCGGTGAGGACGGTGGCGGCTCGATGAACCGCTCGGGCGCTGATCTCGAATGCGGTGTGCACGGCTTCCTTTCGTACGGATGCGCCCACCGGGAGCGGGCACGACGTGGCACGGCGCGCGACATTGCGCGCTGTGCTCCCCGGATTCCGCGCTGTCCCCGGAACGGGGATGGTGACACAGTCCTCCACACAGGGGCAGTACAGACTCCCCCAGTGGCCTTCCTTCCGGAGAGACCAGCCGTCATCAACGAGCCCCTTGAGGACCGCGCTGATCTCTGTGTCTGGATGATCCGCCGGCGACAACACACGTCCGCCCACTCCCGTCCTCCAATGCCCCAACGCCCCGAACGAAGCGGCCCGTTCAAGGTCAACACCGCGTGAACTGGAAACTACTCCGGGGTACTGACAGTCGACGAAATCGCACGTCGATGCGGCAATTGGGTCGAGCGTGCGGGCAGTTGGGAGCCGCTTCTCAGTCGCGCGGCAGCAGGCAGCGGATCTGCTTCCCGACGGGAGTCCGCATCACGTCCCAGCCGGGCGCGAGCACATCCACGATCCGGAGCCCGCGCCCATGCTCGGCCTCCGGGTCATCCAGCGGGACGCCCGAACGCCAGGGCATACGCCCCTGATCGGGATCGTGCAGCCTGACCCAGATCCCCGCCCTGCCCACCTCCACCTCGGCGACGAGCGGCACGTAGTCGCCAACGGCATTGACGGCGTTGCTGTAGAGCTCGGCGAGGACGAGTTGGGCGCAGTCGACGCCGTTGGGGCTGACGCCCGCGTCGAGGAGCGTCGTCTCGGTGAGACCACGTACGGCACGGAGGTTGCGCGGGGAGGCGGACATGTGGAGGGAGAAGCCGGCGGGGTTGGGGGCGAGGTAGTGCCCGAGGGCGGCGGGAGGGTGGGGGGTTGAGGTGAAGGTGTGGGGCGAGTTGAGGTTCACGATGCCTCCTTGACCTGGGGTCGCCACTCCAGCCCGCGACGGTCAGGTCACTCAGTCGTCAAGAGTCGCCCAGGTGGGGCGACTTGCTTTCAGATTGCTCCTCAAGCAGCTCGATTTGCAAGTTTGTCACCAGACTTTCGTGATCGTTAATTTGTTCCCATCGACTTGCACCGGTGATGGTGAAACACTCACCGCATGCCAAACGTGCGCCCTGTTCCCACTGTCCGACGCCGACGCCTGGGCGAAGCTCTACGCCGGTATCGCAACGCCACCGGGATGAACCTCGACGTCGCCGCCGCAGCGGTGGGCTGGATCGCCCCGAAGCTGTCACGGATCGAGACAGCCAACGGCCATATCCGGCCCAACGAGGTGGTCAACCTCCTGAAGGCGTACGGAGTCAACGACCCGGACGTGGTCACAGCCTTGGAAGGGCTGGCCAAGGACGCCCGGAAACAGGGGTGGTGGCAGACATACAGCGGGATCGTGGCACCGGCCTACGCGGACTACATCTCTCTGGAGTCCGACGCCGACAGCATCCACGAGTTTGCCCCGCTACTGATCCCCGGCCTCTTGCAGACCGCCGCATACGCCCGCGAGACCATCGCGGCCAATGCGACCACCCGTACCCCTGATGAAGTGGCAGCTCTCGCGGAGGTACGGCAGGCGCGACAAGCCGTACTCACCCGCCCCGGTACTCCCTTGAAGATCTGGGCAGTGATCCACGAATCCGTGCTTCACCAACGGTTTGCCGTACGCCCCAACACCATGCGCGAGCAGCTGCAACGACTGCTGGATGTCTCCGAGATGCCCAACGTCACCATCCAGATCCTGCCACTGGAGGCGACACCGCATCCGGGAGGCGCGGGCGCTTTCAGCCTCGTGGGCTTCCCCGGCCCGATGCCCGATGTCGTACTGCTGGAGAATCTCATCGGAGCGACCTACGTTGAAGGTGTTGACGAAGTCCAGACCTTCGCCAACGCCTACGAACGCATCGTCGCCGCAGCGCTGCCGACAGAGGATTCGCTGGCGCTGATCACCCGGATGGAAGAGAGAAGCCGCAAGTGAATGACGATCGCAAGGCGGAGCTGTACGCCTTCGGCCTCTCCACCGTCAACTGGCGCAAGGCATCCGCCAGTGCTGGAGAGAACAACTGCGTCGAGGTCGCCGCCCTCCCCGGTGGCAGCAGGGCCGTACGCGACTCCAAGAACCCCGGTCTCGAACCACTGCGCTTCACGGCTTCGGAGTGGGCCGCGTTCCACATAGGCGTGGTCGCCGGCGAACTCTGAGGCCGACAACGCACGGTGGCCGCCCACCCGTTGGGTGCGGGTGAACGGCCACCGTGCGTTGCGGTGTCAGTCAAAGAGGTCGAGCTGAACCTCACCCTCGATCTCTCCGCGCCCGAAGAGTCCGCTCTGAGGAAGCCCTTCGCCTTGCGGCGGCTTACGCTCGGACCGCACCGCCGTGGTGTTGGTGACGGGCGGCTTGGGCTTGGGCCGGGACGTACGTGTCAGCGGGCTTACGCCGGGGTCGTGGCGGGGGCCCTTGCCGGGGGGTGGGGTGAGGGACGTGACGTACGGGCCGGATGCCATCGCCTCGTAGATGCGGATGATGGCGTCTTTGGTGCGCTGGAAGAGTTCGGGCTTCTTGTTACGGAAGGCACGGAAGCTGTCCAGGACGAGGTCGAGGTCCTTGCGCTCGATGCCGTAGAGGTGGAAGTACGCGGCATCGAGTTCGGCGCGCATGAGGAAACGACGTTCCTCGTCCCAGATGAAGGGGGCGCCTTCGTCGTTGAGGTGCTCAGCCCAGAGAGCCATCTCGTAGGAGGTGTAGGTCAGTTCGAGGACACGGGAGCGGATCCACAGCTCGGGCGACGCGTTACCGAGCCAGATAACGGGCTTGGCGTACGTTTCCGGAGATAGCACTGGCAACTGTTCAAACGTGAAATAAGCGAGAGACGCACCTGCATACTTCTGTTTGGCCGCAAAATCGAGAACACGGCTGGACAGGTTGGCAAGCAACAGATCTGGTGTGAACGCGGGGAACATGAGCGGAAGCTTGTGTCCAATTGCGGTCCGTGGCAGTACCGACGCAATGACGGTCCGTTCATCGGACGCACGGCACACATCACGCCAGCCGAGCAACCAATCATGCGGCCACTCCTCACGTTGCTTCGGCAGGTCTTCCGCCAGTCGTGCATCTACCTCAGACTCATGCACCCAATGCCGAGGTAGCGGGAATGCTGTCGGATCTTGGTGAGCATCAAGGCCCAACCGGGGCAGAGTGCCCTTGTTGATCTGGGCCTGGGTCGCGTTCTCGTAAGTAGCGAAACGGCCGTCAAAGTGATGTACGAACTTCCCCTCATAAAGCGGCAGGTGACGTTCTTCCTCCTTTATGAAGACTGACCCCGACCTTTCCCATCCGTCGTCTACCAATGACTCTTCGTTCCGAAAAAGGTCGGAGTCGCCAGACATGTGGAGCATGACATGGAACCGCAGGCCCCATGGGTTGGTGGTCGCCTCGCTACTGCTCTTGTTCCAGAGCACAGGCACACGCAGGTGCACTTCCTCCAGCACCCGCAGATGATCCGGACTCTCGCACACCGGCGCTGTCCGGCTGTTCGGGTTAATCCGCCGGAACCCCTCCGCGTCCAGCGTGAACTCCCGGGCATCCAACTGATCCGGCCGCCGCGCCCGAAAACCGAGGCGAACTCGCTCGTACTCGCCAGCCGAGCCCCCGAACGTGAACAAGCAGAACCGGTACTGGTTGTGGACATCCGCGAAGAGCTTCTCCTCGTTCTCCAGATCCAGCACCGTCGCCAACTGTCGCCGCTCCACCAGGTCCGAGAAGAACCCCGACGTCGTCTTGTCCGTGGCAATCCCCGTAGGCAGCACCAGCCCCGCCATGCCCTCCGGCGACAGCAGCGTCCGTGCCTTCTCCGCGAACACCGCGTACGTATTGACATCCCCCTTCCCCGTGAGCGGGAAGATGTCCGAGTCCCTGAGCATGTTCGTCGTGCCCTTGGACTCCCGCTGCGCCGTCAGATACGCCCCGTGCAGCTTCCGGTCCGCCTCGATCGCCTGGCCGTGTTCGTCCACCGACTTCAGCAGATCGCCGATCCGGCGCTCGCGCTCGTTCGCGGTCTCCGCGTCCGCCACGTACGGATTCTGCGCGGCGAACCACTCCTTCTTCTGGATCTTCACCCGCTCCCACGGCGGATTCCCGATTACGCAGTCGAAGCCGCCCTGCCACCCCGTCGCCGCGTTCGCGTCCGTCGCGTCCGTCGCGTCCCGGTCCTCGACCCGGAAGATACGGGGGAATTCCAAATGCCAGTGGAAGAAACGGTTACGGGAGACGATGTCGCGCAGTTCCCGCTCCCCCGCCTCTTCTCGCCACTCCCGTTCCTCTTCCGTCTCCGGGACCGGTTCCTCACCCATCTTCGGTCTCGGCTTCGGGATGCCCGGCAGATCCTCGTCCTTCTCCAGCTTCTTCAGTGTCGCCGTCGTGATCGGGACCGGCGCGTCCTCCCTCTTCGGCCAGATGAAGGCCGCGCACCACGCGTCCGCGACCTTCTTCAGCCGCTTGAGTTCGTCGTTCGCCTCGAACTCACGGTGCCTCTTCGCCAGTTCCCGTATCGCCGCGAGCCCCGTGCCAGCGACCGGCGCGTTCGCCGCCTCGTCGGCCGCGACGCGCACCTTCGCTGTACTCGTCAGAGTGGCCGGCTCACCCAGTCTGGTCTGAACCCAGACCTCCACGCCCCTGAGTTCCCTGGCGTTACGGTCCTTGGCGTTCTTGACCGTCTGCTGTTCGTCGCCCTCCAGCTTGCTGAATGCCTTCTGCGGGATTCCCGATTCCAGGAGCAGCGGTGTCGTCCCCAGCAGCGCGTTGCCGACCTTGATCCGGTCGTCCAGGTACACCAGTGGTTCCCCCGGGTTGAGGGACTCCATCCACAGCGACACCTTGGCGATCTCCGTCGCCAGCGGGTTGATGTCGACGCCGTGGACACAGGACTTCACGACCTTGCCCATCGCCTCGCGTACCCGCTCCGGCGCAGGTTCGTGTTCGCCGTCCGCAGCAAGCTGGGCGTAGCGCAGGGCGATGCGACGGGCCGCCGCGACCAGGACGTGGCCCGAGCCACAGGAGGGGTCGACGAAGCGGATCTTGAGCAGATCTTTCGGGATGCCGGATTTCGCGTAGCGCTCGATCACCGGGTCGAGGGCATTGTCAAGGAGCTTCTCGATGAGCACCTTGGGGGTGTAGTACGAGCCGGTGGTCTTCCGCTGGTTGCCCGCCACCAGGTCCTGGAGCCAGAACTCCACCTTCTGCGGGTTGTGGCGCGGGATGAGCTCCAGCAGGGACTCATAGACGCTGCCGAGCTCGTCGGCGTCCAGGTGCCGGTAGTCGACTCGGGTCACACGGCCCTGTTTGTCGGAGACGCGGGACAGCAGCCGGACCGCCTGGAGCAAGTGCTCGTTGGGGAGCTTGGCCGCCCGCAGCGGCTCGCTTCCGCCCGGGAGCCAGGTGATCTGCTTCTCGTCGTCGGCGGCGCGGAAGTACAGGCCGCCGAGTTCGGGAAGGGCCAGATTCTCTTCGCCGCCGATCCTGCCGAGGGCTTCCAGCACGGCACGCAGGCCGTCCCACAGGTCGGTGTGGTGGTCGCCGCCCCGCCTGAAGGCGATACGGCGCAACCTGGCCGTGGAGAAGTACCGGGTGTAGCGGTCGCGGGCCCGTTCCAGTCTCCCCCTCTCCGCCTTGGAGTCGTTTGGTCCGGCCTGGAGCAGTAGGGCGTCGCGGTCCTCAGCCACGAAAAGGAATACCAACTGGTAGGCCAGGCGCAGCAGTTCGTGGTGAAAGTCGTCGAGTGCCGCCTTGCCGCCACGGGTGAGGGCCTCTCCGAGCCCCGGGTTCGCCTGGAGGAATCCGGTGCCGAGGATGGACAGGGCGTCCTTGACCTGGTCGCGCAGCCGGTCCCGGGAGCGGATGCCCGTTTCGATGGAGTAGGTGCGCCACCATTCGATGCGGCAGTCCGCCGGGGTGAGGGGCGCGATGTCGTCGGCGAGGACGATGTCGTCGAGGGTTCCTTCGTCTGCGTCGGCCGGTTCTCCGCCCGCCAGTTCGCCGTCCCCTGCCGTGGCATCGGCAGAGGCGACGGCGACGGCCCCACGTCGTTTCTTCTCCGGCTTCGCGACCAGTTCGAAGCGCGAGGAGTGGAGCATCGCGTACAGCGTGAGGAAGTCCGCGAATTGGTCCCCGCCGAAAATGGCGTCCAGGTTGAACTCGACGTAGGCGGAGCCGACGAGTGTGGTGGAGTCACGCAGGACGCGCAGGACTCGGCCGTTGGAGAGCAGGCCCCACAGGTGCTCGGAGGAGACGTTCAGGAGTTCCTGGACCATCGACTGGGGGGCCCGGCCGGTGCCGATGCCCCGGTCGAGGTCGGTGTCCCAGCCGAGAAGGTGTACGGGGAGGTGGTCCTGCCAGCGGTGGCTGACGCGGTAGTACCTCTTGGGGTCCCGGCCGGAAAAATCGATGCCCTTGCGTTTCGGGACGTCCGAACGGCCCGTGTAGCCGAGTTCGTCGAGGAGGACGCTCAGCCACTGCTGGTAGGTGAGCTTCGTCAGGTCGACGTTCTCACCCTGCTCTTCGAGCTGTGCGCGGAAGGAGCTGTAGGTGCCTTTGAGGTAGTCCCACCTGCGGCTGGCGGCGTCCTCGACACGAACACCGCGTGGCAGGCCGTAGTCGGCGGGCGTGGAACCGGGGAGCTCACGGTCCGTGCCACCGATCTTGTTGAGGAGATCGCGGGAGAGCAGGGCTCCCTCGACGCGCACCGCTGTGCTCGCCGGAAGGTGGTCGAGAGCGAGCGCGGTCACCTGGAGCCTCCGGGGCGCTTGACGTACACGTACACACCGAGCAGGTCGGGTTTACCGGCGGGCTCGGCTCGGATGCCTCGCGCGGCTGCCGCGCCGCGCGCCCTGCCCCGTTCACCTGCGGCCTCGCGGACACGGAGGTGCGCCGCTTCCAGGCGGCGGGCGAGATCGTGGCCGTAGGAGGCCAGGTGGTCCTCAACCTCGTCCACTTCTTCGAGGGCGCGGGTGATCTGCTGGTCGCGCATGGAGGGGATGGTGTTGCGGTCAGGGGTAGCTGGAAGCAGTTCGGCTGTCTCCTGGTCGGTGAGCCACTCGCGGGTGCCGTCGCCCGTCGTGCGCCAGGCCAGCAGCTGGGCATCCTCGGCGACCAGTTCGCGGGGGTCGGCATGGGTGCGGTCCGCCCTGCGGCGGGGAGGCAGGGTGAGGTGGAAGCGGTAGCGGACCAGCAGGAGCACGATGCGGTGGTCGACGGCGGTGGTACGGATGACGCCGAGCCGCCGGGCGGGCCGGTCGATCTCGCTGAGGCTCCGGTCCAGGGCGGAGTCGAGGACGTACCGGGCGATGGCCCGTACCGCGGGGTCCGTACGGAACAGGGCGTGTTCCCCGACGGGGACCGGGAGGTCCTGGTGGAAGATCAGCTCGTTCGGGGCAGCCGCCTTTGCCGCCTTGGCCTTGGACTTCGACTTGCTCTTGGCCGTGCCACGGGCCGGAGCCTGGACGACACCCGGCCCGGTGGCCTGGTCGGAATCCTCGTAGATTCCGAGACCGTGGCGCAGGCCCCGGGGCAGTGGGCCCGCCGGAGCGGTGAAGCCGGCGCTGTGCGAGTCGGGGCGTACGGCGGATCCCAGCGACTTCAGGGTCTCGCGGGTGAAGTCGGCGATGTCCGAGGGTTCCCCGAGCGCCTGGCGCAGGGCGTTCAGCTCGGCCTGGACCTCTTCGGGTCGCAGGCCGCTGTGGGCGAACTTGGTGAGGATCTTCGACTCCCGGTCGGCCACGTCCTCCCACTCCTTGTGGAGGCGTTCCCTGGCCTGGCTGAAGAGCGCCTCGGTGTCGATGTCGAAGGTGAGCTGTTCGCTGTTCTCCTTGCCTCTGAGGAAGAGGCTGCTGGACAGGGCCTTGAGAACGCCCTCACCGCCGTCCGGCACGGGGACGACGACGCCGACCTGCTCGGCGATCGCCTGGTGTTTACGGATGAGGACGTTCAGGACGAGGCCGTCGATCCCGGTGTCGGTGTCGAACAGGGTGACGGCCCGGACGTTCTCGCGGGTCTGTCCGAACCGGTCGACCCGGCCTTCGCGCTGTTCGTGGCGGGTCGGGTTCCAGGACAGGTCGTAATGGAGGACCGCGCCGAAGTCGTCCTGGAGGTTGACACCTTCGGAGAGGCAGTCGGTGGCGACCAGGACATGTCGGCCACGCTTCGCCGTGAGCTCGTCGATACGGGCTTGGCGGGCGTCGGGGTGGAGCTTGCCCGTGACCGCGTCGACGTGGACGCCGCGGCCCAGGGCTTCGGCGAGATGGTCGGCGACGTACTCGGCGGTGGGGATGTAGCGGCAGAAGACGATCGGGTCGTAGCCGTCGACGAGCTGGCTCTTCACCTCGTCGACGAGGGTGCGGAGTTTGGCGTCGTGTTCCGGTCCTGAGAGCTGGTCGGCTCGCGCGGCGAACGACTTCAGCTTTCGGGCGCCGAAGGAGTTCTCCGGGGTGTCGAGCAGCGATCCCGGTACGCCGTCCTGGCCGTCGGCGGACTCGTCGTCGGTGAGGTCGAGGACGGCGCGGTGAAAGCTTTCGACCTCCGCCTCGGTGCGCGCGGCGGCGACACCCGCCCTGACGCGGAGGGTCTCGGCCGCGGCGGCGGGCGAGGAGAGCACACAGCGCAGCAGCGCGAGCACGGAGACCCAGGTCATCCGCTGCTCGTGGGCGCCGTCGGGGCGGCGGACCTGCTCGCGGGCGTAGGCCAGGACGTCGGTGACGAAGCCGGCGTACTCCGTGTCCAGGTGGTACGGGGTCTCGCGCACCATGCGTGCGCGGGGGAAGGGGGTCTCCTCGTCGAGGTAGCGCTTGATGTCACGGCGGCGGCGCTGAACAAAGTGGCGGGCGAGCCGGTCGCGGTGGGCGGGGAGGGTGGGGTCGAGGTCCTGGAGAGCCGGATCGAGCAGGCCGGTGAGCTTTGCGAAGGCGTGGACGTCTCCGCTGTGCGGGGTGGCGGTGACGAGGACGAGGTGCCGGTCGGGGTTCGCGGCGAGGTCGCGAAGCAGCTCGTACCGCAGCTGGTGTCCGGTGCCCGTACCGACACAGCTGTGGGCCTCGTCGACGATCAGGAGGTCGGGGCAAGTGCGTTGGAAGTTGCCCCGGCGCTCTTCCTGCTTGATGAAGTCGGTGGAGACCACGGTGCAGGGATAGCGGTCGAAGATCGACTGGCCCTGCTCCGTGGTCTTCTCCAAGCGGGCTGCCGTGGATGGAAGGACGAGTACGGCGTCCATGCCGAACTTCTCCCGCAGCTCTCGCTGCCACTGCTCGGCGAGGGACGGCGAGCAGAGCACGGCCATGTTACGCGCCGAGCCCTGTTCGAGGAGTTCCTTGGCGATGAGCGCGGCCTCGATGGTCTTGCCGATGCCGACGTCGTCCCCGATGAGCAGCCGTACGGTGTCCATGCGCAGCGCCATCATCAGCGGGACGAGCTGGTACTGGCGTGGCTGGACGGAGATGGAGGCGAGGCTGCGGAAGGGGCCCGCGCCGTGCGTCGCCGCGATGCGCAGCGCGGTGCGCAGGAGGCCGGCCGACGCGAAGTCGCCGACCTCTCCGGGGACGGCCTCGGGCCGGCCGAAGCCCGGGTCCTCGATCTCGTGGGGGAAGAGCGCGGTGAGATATTCGCGGTCGCCGTCGAGCGGCTGGGCGATCACCATGCCGTCCGATTCGTCGGCGGGGCTGGGCTGGAGCACCCAGTCACGGCCCCGGGCGGAGACAAGGTCGCCGGGCGCGCGGGGTGCTGGGGTCGTCGTGGTCCCGGGGGTCATCGGAGACTCCGTCCGGTGCCGAAGACGTCCGGGTGTACGCGCACTGTGTTCTCCCACTCCTCGATACCGGCTCCGGCACGGATGACGAGCCAGCCGTCGTCGATCAGCCGGAATTCGGCCTGCCGGTCCAGCGACGGGCCGCCGGAGGTGTCCAGGTAGACGGCGACGTCGGCGCCCGGCAGGCGGTAGACGATGTCGGGACGGACCGCTGCCCCGGTCTGGTCGGGTTGCGTCTCGTCCGGCAGCCGGTGCCCCGTCCGGCCCAGCCACTCTACAAACTCCGCGACGGGCCCCCGTACCGGCTCGGTCGCTGCGGCCAGGGTCTGGGCCCGCAGGATGGCTGGGGTCACAGCGCGGTCACCCTTGGTGGTGGCGTTGGCGAGCCTGAGCAGCAGCGGTACTGCGGAATGCCGGTCGATACGGGTGTGGAACCGCTGATTGTTGTAGGAGAGGAGGCAGTCGTAACAGCCACGCTCGCAGCGCTCGGGGGCGCCTTCGGCCCGGTCCTCGTCCTGGCCGGTGTCCGGGTCGTAGTGAATGATCTTCAGCGCGGCTCTGGCGACTTCGGCGAAGGCGTTCGGGTCGTCGTGCAGGAGCCGCAGCACGCCCGCGCCGCCTTCCGCTCCCTCGATGAAGAGCATTCGGCCGCGCTCCTCGTCGTCGGGAAGATCCTGGCTGTCCAGCTCGGAGTCCTCCAGCTGGTAGCGGGCCTCGATGCCGCGTTCCAGGGCGTGGCGGAGCGTGACGGCGACCGCCTCGCTCTCCACGGGTTCGGCCAGGCGCAGCACGGCGATGTTCTTCCGGTCCTCGACATAGGGAATGACCTGGAGTGTCCGGTCGGCGGAGGCGAACGGTGCCAGGGCCTCGTCCTCGGCCGACGCCTCCTGGATCTCGCCCGCTTTCTTGGCGCTGAGCCAGCGGCCCTGGACAGGGTCGAGCCAGAAGCCCCGGTCGGCCGGGTGCTTGCGCTTGCGGCGGCCGAGGTTGAAGACACGGATCCAGGCGGTGTCCCCGTACCCGATGTCGAGGACAGGCCCGGTCGCGTCGGAGGTCGTGGCGTCCTGGCGTCCGGCGGCCCCCGAGAACTGGTATCCCGTCAGCAGTTCGAAGCCGGATCGGAGGCGCTCCTCCTCGTCGGAGGAGATACGGCGCACCGGAGACGCCTGAACCGTACTCAGGACCATGGTCCGGCTCAGGGTCAGGGTCAGCGGGATCAGGCAGTCGTCGCAGGTGTCGGCGCCCTGGGCGCGGTCGTACCACATACCGCACGCGCCGCAGATCCGGGCGTCACTGGTGGCGACCTGTCCGGGAGTGGCTCCCATCGGGACCTGGACGCGGTCGACGGAGTAGCGCTGGCCCTCGTGGTAGATCAGCGCGCCGGGACCGAATTCGGAGATAGCGATGAAGCGCGGACGCTGGATGTACGCGCCGTTCCGTTGGCCGAGCCTGCCTTCGCCCCGCTGGCCGGGGATGTAGGCGGCCAGGGGAAGGCGCGGGAACGAGTAGCCGGGGAGGAATCCCTCGGACGCGAAGTAGCGGTAGCTGTAGAAGTCGCTGAAGGATTCCTCGCTGTCCTCGTTGCGCAGCAGCTTCAGCTGGTTCTCGGCCTCGGCCCGGCGGGCCTGGGCGCGGCGGCGGGACTTGGGATCCACGGAGAGATCGCCGGCGACTCGGTGCTGCTGTTCGCGTTCGTCGAGGGCGGCCCGGTAGAGGCGGCGCCAGCGATCGCAGTCGTGGTCGAACCGGCCCAGTGCGGCCCGGACGGCGTCCTCGATCCAGCCGTCGTACCACCAGGTGGGTGGCTTCTCCAGGCCTGTTAGCAGCGGCTGGAGGACATCGGTGGACCGGACGATGGCCCGGCGGCGGGCTGCCTCACTGTCGAGCTGCGTGCGCATCGCGTCGGTGAGCGGCAGGGGCACCGGCTCGCCGGGGCCGGTGGGCCGGGCCTCCGCGTCGATGATCTCGGTCATCCGGGAGCCGAGGGCGACACCTGTCTCGGCCAACCAGACGGCGTGGACATGGGAGCGCAGCAGTTCCTCGTTGGCGAGGTCGAGACGGGGCGGGGTGACGCTGCCCGCGACCATCAACTGGGGGCGGCGGAAGTAGTACTGGTCGTGGGCGCTGCCCGTCGAACAGTACGTCGTGACGAGCGCGGGCTGTCCGGAACGTCCCGCCCGGCCCGACCGCTGGGCGTAGTTGGCGGGGGTGGGCGGAGCATTGCGCATGCCCACCGCGTTGAGTGTGGCGATGTCCACACCGAGTTCCATCGTCGGCGAGCAGTACAGCAGGCTCAACTCTCCGTCACGGAATGCCTCTTCCCGCTGCTCCCGCAGCCCGGCGGGGACCTGCGCGGTGTGTTCCCTGGCCTCAAGACCGACGAGCTCCATCGCGGTGTCCCGGTAAAGGTCGCGGAAGTAGGTGTTGACGGATGGTGTCGCGTCGGGGTCGCTGACCTTGCGCAGTGGGTCGGGCTCGGGAGTGGCCCCGTCGCCCGGCAGCCAGCGCAGGGCGGTGGCCTTGACCTGGTGGCCGAGCGACCCGTCGCGCTCCTCCCGGACGATCGCCACCAGACCGTAGGTCTCCAGTACCCGCAGCAGATCACGGATCACCGTGTCGGCGTCCGCGACGGACATTCGCCTGCCCCGGAGTGCGGGAATCGTGGCGAACTGTCCCGGGCGACGGAGGAAACGTCCGTACGCGCCCAGGCCGCTGAGGTAGATGGCCTCTCCGGAGGGCGCCCCCTTCGGGCCGCTGCCTGGAAAAGCGACCCGCGAGGGAACGCGCGGCTCTCTGGGCGGTAGCGCCCAGACGCCCAGGAGATGGCCGTCGGACTGGCGCTGAACCTGTTCGAAGCCCTCCTGGGTCAGCAGCGGTTCATCGACGGCGAGCGAGCGGCGCAGCTCATCCAGCAGCACCCTCGCGAGGTACTCGCGGTGCGCGGGATCGTCATGCGCGAGAGCTTCATGCCGACCGTGCCAGCACTCCTCGTCGGCGGCGATCTCCGCCAGATCGGTGTAGTCGAAGCGCAGCAACCCGGTCTGGGTGAGGTTGGGCATGGTGATGCGCCAACCGCGTTCGAGGTCGGCGTGGACCCGGTAGGACAGCACCGCACGCAGCGCCGAGCGGGCCAGCTCACGCTGGCTGTATTTCGCGCCGGGGTTACGAGCGAACACGTCCATGGGCAGGCCAAGGGCCTCCTCGACGGCCTGAGGTAGCAGATCGTGCCGCAACCCCTGCTGCCCTGCCGCGGCCAGCGCCTGGTAAAGGGCGCCGCGGACCTGAGTGACCTGAGCGAAGTCATTGAAGTGACCGGCCTGGAGGCTCGCGTCCTGCCGGTTGTCGACGAAAGTGAGGAGTTTGCGCGCCTTCACATCCATATTCGCTTGGGCGCGCAACGAGCGCACCACGCTGGAGCTGATGAGCGACACCGCCGAGCTGCGTCCCTCGGCGGCGAAGGTGGCGAGCTTGGCGAAGTCACGGGCTCGCAACTGCTCGTGGCTGACTCGGCAACGTAGACAGAAGCGGAACGGCGCGGCGATCCACCAGGCCCGTAGGCCGTCGGCTCCGGTTTTCGTATCCGCTGGGGCCTCCGCCGCTCCGGCGGGCCGCTGGGCGAGGATCGTGCCGTCGGGAGCGATCTGTATCCCGCGCGGCAGATCACCCGCGCGGGCCTGGACAATGGTCCGGGCCCCGTCCTCGCCGGTCTCGACCCAGCTGTCCGGGAGGCGGCTCAGGATCTCGTCGGGCTCGGTCGGCCATGGCCGTTGCTCACTGACGTACAAATAACCGTCGTCCTGCTCGCCGGGGGCTTCCGGATCCCGGCGCGCGACAAAGCGCGGCCCGGCTCCACCACCTTCCCGGGTGACGACCAGATACTCGTGCCCGCAGTCCCGGCAGAAGGCCAGCGGGATCAGCGGCTTCTCCCGCTGCTGCGGGACCACGACCTGGTACTGGCTGGTCAGATGGCGTTGCCCCGCAGGTTCGAGACTGCTGTAGACGGTGTCGCCCTTGGACAGGAACTGGTGCAGCCGGAAAGCGAACAGCGGACGGCGGTGTACTCGGTGGCGTGCCTCGGCACCGGCTCTCAGGATCGATTCGATCGCCGCCCTGCACAGCTCCTCCCGTTGTCCGCTCATCCTGGAAAGGGCCTCGGCTGCTTCTGGCACGGTCACGGGCGTACGCCGGATCAGCCTGCCCTTGGGCTTCTCGTCCTCCTCCTTCAGTCCGAAGGAATCCTCTACCCATACGGCGAGCGGGTCGGTTCGCAGGACCTCGTAGTCCCGCGACAGCGCCGCAGGTTTCAGGGCCGCGCGCAGGACCGCCTCGCCCAGCGCGGACCGTCGCGCGCGTGGTGTGCCGGACTGCGTGGGGCCCGGATCCGTGGCGCGCTCCAAGGTCTCGCCAATCACCCGCTCCGGCTTTACGCGGGCTCCGAACAGCAAGGTGGCGACGGACGCCACCTTCTCTCGCGCTTCCTCGAAGGTGGCGGCGCTGGCCATGGTGGCGGAGGTGCCGATGCACTGAAGGTTGGGGGCGTCGCAAGCGTCCCGGAGCCGTCTCACCAACAGTGCGACATCCGCGCCCTGCCTGCCACGGTAGGTGTGCAGCTCGTCCAGGGCCAAGAACCGCAGTCCCTGAGCCGCGCCGATGAGCTCCTTCCGCTCATGGGGCCGCGTCAGCAGATACTCCAGCATGACGTAGTTCGTCAGGAGAATGTCCGGCTTGGACCGCAGGATCGCGGACTTCTGCCCGGCATCCTCCTGGCCTGTATAGCGAGCAAATGTCACCTTCCGGTGCTCCTCCGGAACCCCCCACCTCAAATAGCGTGCCAGTTCGTGTTGCTGACTGTTGGCGAGCGCGTTCATGGGATAGACGATGATCGCCGAGATCCCGTCGGGGTTTGGGCGGCGCAGCACCTCGTCCACGACAGGGATGATGTAGGCGAGGCTCTTGCCGGATCCGGTGCCGGTGGTGAGTACATAAGAATCGCGGGTGCGGGAGGCAGCGGCATCGATCGCTTCGCGCTGGTGCCGGTGGAGCGTCAGGGTCCGGGCTCCGGGGTCGTGCTCGTCCGTCTTCTCCCGGAAGTAGCGTTTGCACCCGCTGTGCAAAACGCCCTCCTCGACGAGCTCGGCGACCGTACCGCCGCTGCGGAAACTCGGATTGAGTGAGATACGGGGGTCGGGCCAGCGGACCTTTCCCTCACGCTCCGCGTCGAGATGGCGCTGGATGTCACGGTCCCGTACGGACACCAGGGATCGGGTGAAGGCTCCGTAGTCCTTGATGAGATTCTGATGGACTCCGAAGACATCCATGGCGACGCCGTTCTCCCCATGCCGCACGTGGTACCGCGCTGCCCCGCGGCCGTGAGCAGCGCTCACCGAATGGCGTCCCCTGGCCACCGGAAGTGATCAGCCTACTGCTACGCGCCCATTCGGGACATCAGAAACGGGTGGCCCGCCCTAAGCCCCGCACGGCATGGTTCACTCCCTATCCCCAGTACCAAAGTGTGAGAAGGAGAGGCCCGTGCCCCATGAGGTCGATCAGTCGTTTCTGGCACTGCCGCTGAGGGCGCTCGCCGACGCGGCGCTCGCCAGGGCGCGGGCGCTCGGCGCCGATCATGCCGACTTCCGGTTCGAGCGGGTACGGAGCGCCGCCTGGCGGCTGCGGGACGCCAAGCCCGCCGGGTCGTCGGACTCCACCGATGTCGGGTACGCGGTCCGCGTGGTGCACGGCGGCGCGTGGGGGTTCGCGTCCGGGGTCGACCTGACGATGGACGCGGCGGCCAGGGTCGCCGGGCAGGCCGTGGCGATGGCCAAGTTGTCGGCGAAGGTGATCGCGGCGGCGGGTTCGGACGAGCGCGTGGAGCTGGCCGACGAGCCGGTGCACGCCGAGAAGACCTGGGTGTCGGCGTACGACATCGACCCGTTCGAGGTACCCGACGAGGACAAGACGGGACTGCTCGCGGAGTGGAGCGCGCGGCTGCTGCGCGGGGAGGGCGTCGCGCATGTGGACGCCTCGCTGCTTACCGTCCACGAGAACAAGTTCTACGCGGACACGGCAGGCACCGTCACCACGCAGCAGCGCGTCAGGCTGCACCCGCAGCTCTCGGCGGTCGCCGTGGACGGCGAGAGCGGCGAGTTCGACTCGATGCGCACGATCGCTCCCCCGGCCGGCCGGGGCTGGGAGTATCTGACGGGCACCGGCTGGGACTGGGACTCGGAGCTGGAGCGGATCCCGGCGCTGCTCGCCGAGAAGATGCGCGCGCCGAGTGTCGAGGCGGGGACGTACGACCTGGTGGTCGACCCGTCGAACCTCTGGCTGACGATCCACGAGTCGATCGGGCACGCGACGGAGCTGGACCGGGCGCTGGGGTACGAGGCGGCGTACGCCGGGACGTCCTTCGCCACCTTCGACCAGCTGGGGAAGCTGGCGTACGGCTCGTCGATCATGAATGTGACGGGTGACCGGACGGCGGAGCACGGGCTGGCGACGATCGGGTACGACGACGAGGGCGTCGAGGCCCAGTCGTGGGACCTCGTCAAGGACGGCACGCTCGTCGGCTACCAGCTGGACCGGCGGATCGCGAAGCTCACGGGCTTCGACCGCTCCAACGGCTGCGCGTACGGCGACTCGCCGGGGCATGTGCCGGTGCAGCGCATGGCGAACGTGTCGCTGAAGCCGGATCCGGGCGGGCTGGCCACGGAGGATCTGATCGGCGGGGTGGAGCGCGGGATCTATGTGGTCGGTGACCGTTCGTGGTCGATCGACATGCAGCGCTACAACTTCCAGTTCACCGGGCAGCGGTTCTTCCGGATCGAGAACGGCAAGCTGGCCGGTCAGCTGCGGGACGTCGCGTACCAGGCGACGACGACGGACTTCTGGGGCTCGATGGAGGCGGTCGGCGGACCGCAGACGTATGTGCTCGGCGGCGCCTTCAACTGCGGCAAGGCCCAGCCGGGACAGGTCGCGGCGGTCTCCCACGGCTGCCCGTCGGCGCTGTTCCGCAGTGTGAACATCCTCAACACGACGCAGGAGGCCGGACGATGACGCGGGCCACGGGAATCGGCCGGGGGTCCGGGGGTTGCTCCCCGGGTCAGCACAGTCTCAACACGACGCAGGAGGCAGGACGATGAGCCCGAGCAGCAAGCCGCACGAGATCGTCGAGCGGGCGCTCGAACTGTCGACCGCCGACGGCTGCGTGGTCATCGCCGACGAGCATTCGACCGCCAACCTCCGCTGGGCGGGCAACGCGCTCACGACGAACGGTCTCACCCGGGGCCGTACGCTCACCGTCATCGCGACCGTCGACGGCAAGGAGGGCACCGCCTCCGGTGTGGTGTCGCGATCCGCCGTCACCGCCCACGAGTTGGAGCCGCTGGTGCGCGCCGCCGAGGCCGCCGCCCGTGGCGCGGGCCCGGCCGAGGACGCCCGGCCGCTCGTCAAGGCCGGGCAGGTGTCCGCGGGCTTCACCGACGAGCCCGCCGAGACGACGTCCGCGGTCTTCGCGGACTTCGCGCCGGCGCTCGGTGAGTCCTTCGCGCGCGCCAGGGCCGGCGGCCGTGAGCTGTACGGCTTCGCGAACCATGAGCTGACGTCGACCTATCTCGGTACGTCCACGGGCGTACGGCTCCGCCACGACCAGCCCAACGGCACGCTGGAGCTGAACGCCAAGTCCCCGGACCGCTCGCGGTCGGCCTGGGCGGGGCGGGCGACGCGTGACTTCACGGATGTCGATCCGGCGGCGCTCGACGCGGAGTTGGCGAAGCGTCTGGCCTGGGCGGAGCGCCGGATCGAGCTGCCCGCCGGCCGGTACGAGACGCTGCTGCCGCCCACCGCGGTGGCCGATCTGCTGATCTACCAGCTGTGGTCGTCCTCAGCCCGGGACGCGGCCGAGGGCCGTACGGTCTTCTCCAAGCCCGGCGGCGGCACCCGCGTCGGCGACTCGCTCGCCGAGCTGCCGCTGTCGCTGCGCAGCGACCCGAACGAACCGGGCCTGGAATCCGCCCCGTTCGTGATCGCGCACGCGTCGGGCGACGACTCGTCGGTGTTCGACAACGGCCTGCCGCTCGACGCGACCGACTGGATCCGGGACGGGAAGCTGGACCGGCTGATCACCACCCGGCACAGCGCGGAGCTGACGGGGCTGCCGCTCGCGCCGCCGGTCGACAACCTGATCCTCGACGGCGGCGGTGAGCGCTCGCTGGAGGAGATGGTCGCCGCCACCGAACGCGGGCTGCTGCTGACCTGCCTGTGGTACATCCGCGAGGTCGATCCGGCGACGCTGCTGCTGACGGGGCTGAGCCGCGACGGTGTCTACCTCGTCGAGAACGGCGAGGTCGTCGGCGAGGTGAACAACTTCCGCTTCAACGAGTCGCCGGTCGGCCTGTTGTCGCGGGCGTCGGAGGCGGGCCGCACGGAGAAGACGCTGCCGCGTGAGTGGGGCGACTACTTCACCCGGGCCGCGATGCCCGCGCTGCGGGTGCCGGATTTCAATATGAGTTCGGTCAGCCAGGGCGTATAACCTCGAAGGCGTTCCGTCGTCCTGGACGGCGGACGGATCCGACTCATTGGGCCTGCTTCGCCGGGCCTGTTTCATCGAAGGAGACGCGAGAAGCGTGACGGATATCGTCGAGGAGCTGCGGTGGCGCGGGCTGATCGCCCTGTCCACCGACGAGGACGCGTTGAGCAAGGCGTTCGCGGACGGCCCCGTCACGTTCTATTGCGGCTTCGACCCGACCGCGCCCAGCCTGCACCTGGGGAATCTGGTCCAGATTCTCACCATGCGCCGGATCCAGCTGGCGGGGAACCGTCCGCTGGGTCTGGTCGGCGGGGCCACGGGGCTGATCGGTGACCCCAAGCCGAACTCGGAGCGCACGCTGAACGCGCCCGAGGTCGTCGGTGAGTGGGTGGAGCGGCTGCGCGGGCAGATCGAGCGGTACCTGGACTTCGACGGTCCGCACGCCGCGACCATGGTCAACAACCTGGACTGGACGTCGGGTCTGTCGGCGATCAGCTTCCTGCGCGACGTCGGGAAGTACTTCCGGGTCAACAAGATGATCGCGAAGGAGGCGGTCGCGCGGCGGCTGAACTCCGACGCGGGCATCAGCTACACCGAGTTCAGCTACCAGATCCTGCAGGGGATGGACTTCCTGGAGCTGAACCGGCGCTACGGCTGCACGCTGCAGACCGGCGGCAGTGACCAGTGGGGCAACCTCACGGCGGGCACGGACCTGATCCACCGGGTCGAGCCCGACGCGTCGGTGCACGCCCTGGCGACGCCGCTGATCACGAAGGCCGACGGCACCAAGTTCGGCAAGACGGAGTCCGGCACGGTCTGGCTGGACGCGGAGCGGACGACGCCGTACGCGTTCTACCAGTTCTGGCTGAACGCGGACGACCGGGACGTCTCCAAGTTCCTGCGGATCTTCAGCTTCAAGTCCCGCGAGGAGATCGAGGAGCTGGAGAAGCTGACCGAGGAGCGTCCGCAGGCCCGCGCCGCGCAGCGCGCGCTGGCCGAGGAGCTGACGACGCTGGTCCACGGCGCCGAGCAGTGCGCGGGTGTGGTCGCGGCGTCGAAGGCGCTGTTCGGCCAGGGCGAGCTGACCGGGCTGGACGCGGCGACGCTGGCGGCGGCCCTGTCCGAGGTGCCGCACGCGCGGGTGGCTGAGCTGGCGCCGATGGTGGATCTGCTGACCGAGGTCGGGCTGGCGCCGAGCAAGTCGGCGGCCCGTCGGACGGTGAAGGAGGGCGGGGCGTACGTGAACAACGTCAAGGTCACGGACGCCGAAGCCGTACCGGACGCCGGGGAGCTGCTGCACGGGCGCTGGCTGGTGCTGCGCCGGGGCAAGAAGAACCTGGCCGCGGTCGAGGTCGCGGCGGACACGGGTTCCTGATCCGACGCCGGACAGCGGTACGGCCCGGTACGCGTGTCGCGTACCGGGCCGTACCTGTGTCGGGCGGGTCGTGCCGGGTCTACCGGGTCGGCGTCCGTCTCCTGCCGCCCCGGATCGACGACCAGATCATGTCGCCCACTCCCACGACGAGGATGGCGCCGATCAGCTGGAGCACATGCCGTGTCCAGTCGATGCCCTTGGTGTCCTCGACTCCGAACCAGCCCGCGGCCGCGTTGCCGAGGATGCTGCCCAGGATGCCGAAGACGGTCGTCAGCCACAGCGGGATCTGCTGCTTGCCGGGGATGATCGCCTTGGCGATCAGGCCCAGCACGAGACCCACGATGATTGCCCACAGCCAGCTCATGGTCGCCTCCTCGTGCGGTGCGCTCTGCGCATGTGCGGCCAGTCTGGGTGTGTCCGGCATACGTCGCATGTCGGACAGGGCCGTACGTGGCCGGGCGGGGGCGAGGTGCGCCGCCGTCGAGCGGTCCCCGCTCTCGTAGGCGGCGCACGGCGGGCGTACCGTTGTGCGGGTCCGGCACGGGGAACGGCCGGCGAGGGAATCGGGTGGTGGGTCGTGATGCGGAAGCAGCGCAGCGCCGAGGTCTTCCAGATCACGGGAGCGAGGCGGGGGCTCGACGAGGACGTGCGCGGCAGACAGCGGCGCTATGTCATCTCCATGCTGATCCGCACGCTCGGGATCATCCTGGCCGTGGTTCTGTGGAATGTTGAGCGTTATGTGGCGATTGCCGGTCTCGTGCTGGGCATCCTGCTGCCCTACGTGGCCGTGGTGTTCGCCAACGGGGGCCGGGAGAGGGCCCGTTCGCTGCCGTCGACGCATCTCACCCCGGAGGCCCGGCCGATGATCGCTCCGGCCCCCGCGGCGGGCGGAGCGGAATCCGGCACGCGGTCCGCGAACTACGAACACCCCGCTCCCCCACGCGAGCGGGCCTGAGCCGGGCGACCTCGAAGCTCAAGAAAAGCTCAGATCAATCATGAAGTTCCGGTGCACCTGACCCCATCACCCGTGACATACTTTGTAGGCGCTCCGCATCCCCCGTCGGAGCGACGGACCGACGCCGGGCAGCTCCCCCCGTGGCTGCTCGGCGTCGCCTTTTTCCGGGCGTTTTCTCCCGGGATCGGGGCGTACACCCCAAAGATCACCGGTGACGGACACACCCCGGTCACGACCTAGCTCGTGTCCTAGGCTTGAGGCCGTGGACCTCTTCGATTTTCCCGGCGCCGCTTCCGGTCCCGACGGACCCGTCTGTTCGGCCAAGGGCTGCCGCGCGGCCGCCGTGTGGGTGCTGGCGTGGAACAACCCCAAGCTGCACACGCCCGAGCGCCGTAAGACCTGGCTGGCCTGCGACGAGCACCGCGAACACCTGTCGTCGTTCCTCGGTGTCCGCGGTTTCCTCAAGGACGTGGTCACCCTGGCCGAGTGGGAGCGGGAGCGCTCAGCCGCCGATGGCTGACATGGGCCGGTCGGGCTGGAGGAACGTCGGGTCGTCCAGGCCGGAGCCCGCCTTCTTGCCCCACATCGCCAGCTTCCACAGCGTCGCGACGTCGTCGTCCGTGGCGTCCGAGCGCAGCGCCGCGCGCAGGTCGGTCTCCTCGCGGGCGAACAGGCAGTTGCGCACCTGACCGTCGGCGGTGAGCCTGGTGCGGTCGCAGGCCGAGCAGAACGGGCGGGTGACGGAGGCGATGACGCCGACCCGGTGCGGTCCGCCGTCCACGATCCAGCGCTCGGCCGGGGCGGATCCACGCTCCCCGCCGCCCTCTTCGGTGAGCGTGAAGCGGGTGCTGAGCGACTGCAGGATGTCACCGGCGGTGATCATCCCGTCGCGCTTCCAGCCGTGCTGGGCGTCGAGCGGCATCTGCTCGATGAAGCGCAGCTCGTAGGCGTGTTCGACGGCCCACGCGAGGAGTTCGGGAGCCTCGTCGCCGTTGAGCCCCGGCATCAGCACGGTGTTCACCTTGACGGGGGTCAGTCCGGCCTCGCGCGCGGCGGCCAGGCCGTCGAGCACGTCCTGGTGGCGGTCGCGCCTGGTCAGGGTCTTGAAGACATCACGGCGCAGGGTGTCGAGTGAGACGTTGACGCGGTTGAGGCCGGCGGCCTTGAGCGCGGCGGCCGTGCGCTTCAGCCCTATGCCGTTGGTCGTCAGCGACATCTTGGGGCGGGGGGTGAGGGCCGCGCACCGCTCGACGATCCCGACGAGACCGGGCCGCAGCAGCGGTTCACCGCCGGTGAAGCGGACGTCGCGGACGCCCAGCCGGGTCACGGCGATCCGTACGAGTCTGACGATCTCGTCGTCGGAGAGGAGATCGGGCTTCGCGAGCCATTGGAGGCCCTCCTCCGGCATGCAGTACGTACACCGGAGATTGCACTTGTCGGTGAGCGAGACCCGCAGGTCGGTGGCTACCCGGCCGTAGGTGTCGATGAGCACTGTGAGCCCCCTTCCCTCGTGGTGCGCCTGGTACCTCTGGCCGTACCCGTGGACGGTGATCGCCGTGGTGCCTGGCGCGTCCGGTCTTCCGAGCCTACGGCAGTCCTGTGACAACGACGGGGGCCGTTTGCCACGAGGAGCGGCGTGGCCGCGTCGTAGGACTCTACGACGCGGCCACGCCAAAGGCTCTCGCTTCGGTGGAGAACGATCAGTGCGCTCCGGTGCCGGTGAGCGACTTGACCTCAAGCTCGGCGTACTTCTTGACGTCCGGCTCCTCCTTGGAGAGGAGCGATCCCAGCCAGCCGAGCAGGAAGCCCAGCGGGATGGAGATCAGACCCGGGTTCTCCAGCGGGAAGAAGGCGAAGTCCACGCCCGGGAACATCGAGCTGGGCTTGCTGGAGACGACCGGCGAGAACAGCACCAGCAGGACGGACGAGGCGAGACCGCCGTAGATCGACCAGAGCGCGCCCGCCGTCGTGAACCTCTTCCAGAAGAGGCTGTAGAGGAGCGTCGGCAGGTTGGCGGAGGCGGCAACCGCGAAGGCGAGGGCCACCAGACCGGCGACGTTCAGATCGCGGGCGAGGGCGCCGAGCGCGATGGAGACGACGCCGATGGCGACGGTCGCGTAGCGCGCCGCGCGGACCTCCTCCTTCTCGGTGGCCTTGCCCCGGCGGATGACGTTGGCGTAGATGTCGTGCGCGAACGACGACGAGGACGCCAGGGTCAGACCGGCCACGACCGCGAGGATGGTGGCGAAGGCGACCGCCGAGATGACGGCGAGCAGGATGGCGCCGCCGGTGGAGTCCCCGCCGCCGCCGATCTCCATCGCGAGCAGTGGCGCCGCCGTGTTGCCCGCCGCGTTGGAACTGGTGATCTCCTCCGGGGTGAGCAGCGCCGCGGCGCCGAAGCCCAGGGCGATGGTCATCAGGTAGAAGCCGCCGATGATGCCGATGGCCCAGTTGACGGACTTACGGGCCGCCTTGGCCGTGGGCACCGTGTAGAAGCGGATCAGGATGTGCGGCAGACCGGCGGTGCCGAGGACGAGCGCGATGCCCAGGGAGATGAAGTCGAGCTTCGAGGTCTCCGTGAGGCCGTACTTGAGTCCCGGCTCCAGGAACGCCGAGCCCTTGCCGCTGTTGGAGGCGGCGGTGCCGAGCAGGTCGGAGACGTTGAAGTTGAACTTCAGCAGCACCAGGAAGGTGATGAGCAGGGTGCCCGCGATGAGCAGGACGGCCTTGACCATCTGGACCCAGGTGGTGCCCTTCATGCCGCCGATGGTCACGTAGACGATCATCAGGATGCCGACGAGGGCGACGATCAGGACCTTGCCCGCGTCGCTGGTGATGCCGAGCAGCAGCGAGACGAGCACGCCCGCGCCGGCCATCTGGGCGAGCAGGTAGAAGATCGAGACGACGATGGTGGAGGCGCCCGCCGCCGTACGGACGGGGCGCTGGCGCATCCGGTAGGCGAGGACGTCGCCCATGGTGTAGCGGCCGGAGTTGCGCAGCGGTTCGGCGACCAGCAGCAGCGCGACGAGCCAGGCGACCAGGAAGCCGATGGAGTAGAGGAAGCCGTCGTATCCGAACAGGGCGATGGCGCCCGCGATACCGAGGAAGGAAGCGGCGGACATGTAGTCGCCGGAGACCGCGAGTCCGTTCTGGAAGGCGGTGAACTGCCGTCCGCCCGCGTAGAAGTCGGCGGCGCTCTTGGTCTGCCGGCCGGCCCACACGGTGATGACGAGGGTCGCGACGACGAACAGCGCGAAGAGCGTGATGATCAGCGGCCGGTGCTCGCTGGCGTCGGTGTTGGCGGCCAGCTGGATTCCCGCGGCCTCGAACGGCTGGATGGTCGGGCTCACAGGTCGGCCTCCATACGGGACTTGATCGCCGCGCCCTTGGGGTCGAGCTTCTGCGATGCGAACTTCGCGTAGAACCAGGCGATGAGGAAGGTGGTGACGAACTGACCGAGGCCGAAGACGAAGGCGACGTTGATGTTGCCGAAGAGCTTGGTGCCCATGAAGCCGCCGGCGTAGTTGGACAGCAGGACGTACAGCAGGTACCAGGCGATGAAGGCGACGGTCAGGGGGAAGGCGAAGGAGCGGTACGTACGGCGTAGTTCGCCGAATTCGGCGCTCTCGTGGACCTCGACGAACTGTGCTGTCGTGGGCTGGGCGGGCATGCTGGGGTCCGAATCGCCCTTGGGCGGCGGCGGTCCATCGGTAGCCACGGAATCTCCTCGTGACGCGGGTGCGGTAGGGGTGCTCGGAGAGGTAGTCACAGGGGGTGATGCTGCTCCACCCCCTGACAACGGCACGGAGAGCACGCCGAAGTGGTTCAACACCAGCGCTTTTCTGACCGAAATCATTGATGAGCAGGGATGATCAGCGATAGCTTCGCTCGTCATGTACCCGTCCATGCGCAGCGTGCGCAGGGGCGGCCTCACGGATGATGTGGAGAACCCATGGCTCATCTGAGATCCAGACGGCGGCGCGCACTGGTCCTGCCTGTCGGTCTGGCGCTCATCGCCTCGCTCGGCTTCCTGCCGGCCGGGTCCGCCTCGGCGGCACCGGTCGACGTTCCGGCCGCCGTCTCGGCGGACGGCCCGAAGCTGTCGTACGTCGTGAACACCAACGGCGGGCACTCCACCGTCAAATCGGTGAAGAAGGCCATCGCCAAGGCCGGCGGGACAATCACGATCGCCTATGACCAGATAGGTGTCATCGTCGTCCACTCGCAGAACCCGGAGTTCGGCAACACGATCCGGAAGGTCCGGGGCGTGGCTTCGGCGGGCGCCACCCGCACGAAGCCGATGGCGGCCCAGACCACCACGGACATCGAGGCCGAACAGCCGCTGTCCGCCAAGGAGGCGAAGGCCGCCACGGCGAAGGCGTCCGACGACCAGGACGCGCTGGAGCCGCTTCAGTGGGACCTGCCGGCCATCAAGGCCGACAAGGCGCACAAGAAGTCGCTCGGCAGCAGCAAGGTCACGGTCGGCGTGATCGACACGGGTGTCGACGACACCCACCCCGACCTCGCGCCGAACTTCGACCGCCGCGCCTCGGTCAGCTGTGTGGGCGGTACGCCCAACACGGCGGACGGTGCCTGGCGTCCCGGCCCCGGGGAGAGTGACCACGGCACGCACGTCGCGGGCACGATCGCCGCGGCCAAGAACGGTACCGGTGTCACCGGTGTCGCTCCGGGCGTGAAGGTCTCCGGCATCAAGGTGTCGCAGCCCGACGGCTTCTTCTACACCGAGGCGGTCGTCTGCGGCTTCGTCTGGGCCGCGGAGCACGGCGTCGATGTGACGAACAACAGCTATTACACCGACCCGTGGCTGTTCAACTGCGAGGACGACCCGGACCAGAAGGCTCTGGCCGACGCCGTCACGCGGGCCACCCGGTACGCCGAGGGCAAGGGCATCGTGAATGTCGCCGCCGCCGGCAACTCGGACATGGATCTGGCCGCCGACGAACTGACGGACGGCTCCAGCCCGAACGACACCACTCCGGGTGAGCGTGTGATCGACCCGGACGAGTGCCTGGACATCCCGTCGCAGGTGTCGGGTGTCGTCACGGTCTCCGCGACCGGTGCGAAGAACCTGAAGGCGTCGTACTCCAACTACGGCAACGGGGTCATCGACATCGCCGCTCCCGGCGGCGACCTGACGGCGTACCAGACGCCGGAGGCGCCCGCCGTCAACGGTCTGATCCTGAGCACGCTGCCCGGTGGTGGCTTCGGCTACAAGGGCGGCACGTCGATGGCTTCCCCGCACGCGGCGGGTGTCGCGGCGCTGATCAAGTCGACCCACCCGTACGCCTCGCCGTGGCTGGTCAAGACGTTGCTCAACGTCCAGGCCGACGCGACGTCGTGCACCAACCCGTACGACATCGACGGTGACGGCACCGTCGACGCGGTGTGCGAGGGCAGCAAGCAGAAGAACGGCTTCTACGGTGTCGGCACGATCGACGCCCTGGACGCCGTCCGCCGGTAACGGCGAACGCGTGAGTGGGTGAGCGGGCCGTCCGAACGGGCGGCCCGCTCAGTCATGTACGGGGGCGGTACGGGACTCGGGGCGGGTACGGGCCTTGGGGGCGGTGCGAGCCCTCAGGACTCCGGCCACGAGCAGGACCTGCGCCGCGAGGTACGTGAGCATGATCCACAGATCGGCGGCCGGCGGCTGCGGCCATTCGGCGACGCCGGTGGCGATGAGCGTGTCGGAGAGCAGGAAGAGCGCTCCGCCCGCGCCCGCGAGCGGGCCGAGGCCGCTCGCCCGGTAGGCCATGGCGGCCAGCAGAAGGCTGTACACGGCGACGGGGACCCGGAGTTCGGCCGGGAGGTCGGGCCACAGCAGGGCGAGCGTCACGACGAGCACGAGGCCGTATCCGACCGCCAGGTCTGCGCGGGTGCGGCGGCGGCCGAACAGGACGAGGTAGCAGACGTGTCCGGCGGCGAAGCACCCCATGCCCGCGAGGAACGCCCCGTCGGCCGACGAGAGCAGGAACACGTCTCCGCCCCAGCCGAGGAGCAGCGCGGCGACGAGCAGCCGCGGTCCGCCCCGGGCGGCCACGTACGCGGCGAGCAGCGGCATCAGCATTGGCTTGGCGAGGAGTTGACCGGTCCGCGCATCCAGGGCGACGCTCACCAGCTCGCCGACGGCGGCGAGCGCGAAGGCGGCCAGAAGGGCGCCCGGGAGCGCGTGGCGGCCGCTCACTCGGGCTGCCAGCCGGGGCCCCGGAAGACCCGGCCGGCCCGTTCGCGCCAGTCGCGGGCCGACCGTACGTCGCGTGCGATGGCGGCGTACTCGTGGGTGGCGACCCGCAGCGGATTGTGGGTCTCTATGTTCTTCGTGAGCCCGAAGACGGGCCGTTCGGTCTCCGCCGCGAAGGAGCCGAAGAGGCGGTCCCACACGATCAGGATCCCGCCGAAGTTACGGTCCAGATAGCCGCCTTGGGAGGCGTGGTGCACCCGGTGGTGGGAGGGCGTGTTCAGGACGTACTCGAAGGGGCGCGGCAGCTTGTCGATCCGCTCGGTGTGCACCCAGAACTGGTAGACGAGGTTCGCCGACGAGCAGAAGGCGAGTGCCGCCGGATGGACCCCGAGGAGGATGAACGGAAGGTAGAAGGGCCAGACGGTGAGCGAGGTCCAGGGCTGGCGCAGCGCGGTGCTGAGGTTGAACTTGCGGCTGGAGTGGTGCACCACGTGGCAGGCCCACAGGAGCCGGACGACATGGTGGCCGCGGTGGGACCAGTAGTAGAAGAAGTCCTGCGCGAGCAGCATCAGCGGGATCGTCCACCACAGCACGGGGACGCGCAGGGGCGTCAGCTCGTACGCCGCCGTGTAGACGGCGACGACGGGGATCTTCCACAGGAGGTCGAAGCCGAGGCTGCCGAGGCCCATGGAGAGGCTGGTGGCGGTGTCCTTGCCCGAGTACCCGGCCGCGTCCTCGTCGGGACGCAGCCGGCAACTCACCACCTCGACAAGGGTGAGCAGGACGAACGCGGGTATCGACCACAGCACGACATCGGGCAGGTTCGGCGGCATGCCAGCACCGTAGGGCCGGGTGCGCGGCCCCCGCTAGATGTTGTTACTGACAAGTATGTAAGACATTCCGTCAGCGGCCGGTCAGATCGCCGCCATCCGCTTCTCGGTGTCGGTCCGCGCCGGTCGGGACACCCCTGAGGGCGCGTTCCGGACGATCCGTCAGCGCCTTTGCCGCGTGGGCGGCCCGACGACGGGTCAGAGGCGCGTCACGGACTGTCAGTCGCGGCCCGTATTCTCTGTGACCATGCTCGACGACCGTGCGACTTCAGCGATGTGGCCGACCGCGTACCCCCAGGGATACGCGGTCGTCGACGTGGAGACCACCGGACTCGCCCGCGACGACCGGATAGTGTCCGCGGCGGTGTACCGGCTGGACGCGCGGGGCAACGTCGAGGACCACTGGTACACGCTGGTCAACCCCGAGCGGGACCCCGGCCCGGTCTGGATCCACGGTCTGACGACCGCCGTGCTGGCGGGCGCGCCGCTGTTCCGGGAGGTGGCGCACGAGTTCTCGGAGCGGCTCGCGGACCGGGTGCTGGTCGCGCACAACGCGGCCTTCGACTGGTCGATGATCTCGCGGGAGTACGCGCGTGCGCGGGCGACCGTGCCCACGCGTCAGCGGCTGTGCACCATCGCGCTCGCCAGGGAGCTCCGACTGCCGCTGCCCAACCACAAGTTGGCCACACTCGCCGAGCACTTCGGCGTCACACAGCAGCGCGCGCACCACGCGCTGGACGACGCGCGGGTGCTCGCGGAGGCGTTCCGGCCGAGCCTGCACGCGGCGGCGCGGGACGGGGTGCGGCTGCCGCTGCTCGAATGCCGGCCGCTCACGGAGTGGTCGGACAGCCCGGTGACGCCGCTGATCGGCCATCAGCCGACGCACCGTCCGGGGACCTGGCGGCCGTCGCGCCGGCTCCCGGCCTGCCCGTATCCGAACCCCGGGCGGTACGAGAGCGACAAACCCCTCGCGCAGGGGATGCGGGTGGCCTTCTCGGGTGACACGTCGGTCGACCGCGAGCTGCTGGAGGACCGGGCCGTCGAGGCGGGGCTGCATGTCGCCACCAGCGTCTCGCGGAAGACGAGTCTGCTCGTGACGAACGATCCCGGGTCGGCGACGTCGAAGACGGTGAAGGCGGCGGAGTACGGCACGCCGGTCGTCGACGAGGCGGCGTTCACGCACCTGTTGCGTGACGTGGCGCCCTCCCCCGTGGCCCTGCCCGTGTCGGGGCGCCCGTCGGACGGGTGATTGCGCCGCGACTCGCCCGCCATCCGCTCGCACACCGCCGCGCAGCGTCCCAACCTGTGGCGCATGGCACGTTGCGAAGTCTGCGGAAACGAGTACGGCATGTCCTTCGAGGTGCACGCGCAGGGCGCGGTGCATGTCTTCGACTGCTTCTCCTGCGCCATCCACCGCATGGCGCCCGTCTGTGAACACTGCCGGGTCCAGATCATCGGTCAGGGCGTCGAGGTCGACGGCCAGTGGTTCTGCGGTGCCCACTGCGCCCGCGCGGAGGGGAAGGTGGGCATCGTCGACCGGGTGTGAGGTCCGGAGAGGGTGAGCGGGCGCCGACCGGGTCGGGCGGACCCGCTGCCGAGGGCGCCCGGCCCGCCGGGTACCGTCGAAGGCGTGTACCGCTTCCTCCTGTCGCGGCAGTGGGTGATCCTCACCCTGCTCGCCCTCGTCCTCATCCCCGTGATGATCGAACTGGGCTTCTGGCAGCTGCACCGGCACGAACACCGGGTGGCGCAGAACGCCCTGATCGCGAACAACCTCAAGGCGAAGCCGGTCCCGGTCACCGAGCTGACCTCCCCCGGCCACACCGTGCCGCGCGCCGACTTCTGGCGGCAGGTCGAGGCCACCGGCAGGTACGACACGGAGCACGAGGTCGTCGTACGCCGCCGGACCAACGTCGACGAGACCGTCGGCTTCCACGTCCTGACCCCGCTCGTCCTCGACGACGGCCGCGCGGTCCTCGTCAACCGGGGCTGGATCCCCTTCGGGGACGACCAGCGGTCCTTCCCCGACATCCCGGCGGCGCCGAAGGGCGAGGTCACCGTCGTCGGCCGTCTCAAGGCCGACGAGACGACGGGCACCAGCGGCATCAAGGAACTGAGCGACCTCCCGGACCGCCAGTTCATGCTGATCAACAGTGAGCGGCAGGCCCGCTCGCTGGGCCGTACCGTCCTCGGCGGCTACATCGAACAGACCTCCCCCGCGGCGCCCGGCGGCAGCCCGGAGCAGATCCCGAAGCCCGACTCCAGCTCCATCGGCGCGCACATGGCGTACGCCGTGCAGTGGTGGCTGTTCACCGCCGGCGTGCCCGTCGGCTGGGTCATTCTCGTACGGCGCGAAACGCGCGACCGCGCGGCGACCGCCGCCCGGGGCGCCCCCGAGCGCGAGACCGCCGCCGCATAACGCGCCTGTCCTGCGGGAACAGGGCAGACGTGACCCAACGCATCGAGGACTACGCCCTCATCGGCGACTTGCAGACCGCGGCTCTCGTCGGAATGAACGGCTCCATCGACTGGTTGTGCCTGCCCCGCTTCGACTCGGCCGCCTGCTTCGCGTCCCTGCTGGGCAACAAGGAGAACGGCCACTGGCTGCTCGCCCCCCGGGGCGCGAGCCGCGCCACCGGCCGCCGGTACGTGGGAGATTCACTGGTGCTGGAGACCCTCTGGGAGACCAGGGGCGGCACGGTGAAGGTCACCGACTTCATGCCGCAGCGCGACGTCGCGCCGGACGTCGTGCGGATCGTGGAGGGCGTCAGCGGCTCGGTGGAGATGAACGCCACCCTGCGGCTGCGCTTCGACTACGGCTCGATCGTGCCGTGGGTGCGCAAGACCGACGGCCAGCGTGTCGCCGTCGCCGGGCCCGACTCGGTCTGGCTGCGCGGCGTCTCGCGGGCGCGGCCCGTCGGCGGTGAACTGCCGCCGAACGAGAAGCCGTCGGTGAAGACATGGGGGCAGGAGTTCAGCACCTGCTCGTCGTTCACCGTGGGCGCCGGGGAGAAGGTCGCGTTCGTCCTCACCTGGCACCCCTCGCACCTGCCACGCCCCGACCTGATCGACCCGTTCGACGCGCTGGAGCAGAGCAAGGAGGACTGGGAGGAGTGGGCGGCGCTCTGTACGTACAAGGGACCGCACCGCGAGGCGGTCCTGCGCTCCCTGCTCACCCTGAAGGCGCTCACCTACGCCCCGACCGGCGGCATCGTGGCGGCCCCCACGACCTCGCTCCCGGAGGAGATCGGCGGCGTACGGAACTGGGACTACCGCTACTGCTGGCTGCGCGACTCCGCCCTCGTCCTGGGCGCCCTGCTGTCCGCCGGCTACGTCGACGAGGCCGAGGCGTGGCGCGACTGGCTGCTGCGCGCGGTCGCCGGTGACCCCTCCGACCTCCAGATCATGTACGGCGTCGGCGGCGAACGGCGGCTGCCCGAGACGGAGTTGCCGTGGCTGAGCGGTTACGCGGGCGCGAGCCCGGTCCGGATCGGGAACGAGGCGGTCGAACAGCTCCAGCTCGACGTGTACGGCGAGGTCATCGACTCCCTGCATGTGGCACGGGGCCTCGGCATCACCGGGCAGCCGCACGCCTGGGACCTCCAGCTCGCCCTGCTGGGCTTCCTGGAGTCGAAGTGGCGCGAGCCGGACGAGGGACTGTGGGAGGTGCGCGGCCGCCGGCAGCACTTCACGCACTCCAAGGTGATGGCGTGGGTCGCCGCCGATCGCGCGGTGAAGACGCTGGAGGCCGACCCGTCGCTGCGCGGCGATGTGAACCGGTGGCGCACGATGCGCGACGAGGTGCACCGGGAGGTGTGCGAGAAGGGCTACGACCCGGTCCGTAACACCTTCACGCAGGCGTACGGCTCCACGGAACTGGACGCGGCGACGCTCCTGATCCCGCGCTACGGTTTTCTGCCGCCGGACGATCCGCGGGTCGTGGGCACGGTCGACGCGGTGCGGGCGGAGCTGGGCCCGGAGGGCCTGGTCCGCCGGTACAGCACGGAGGGGACGGCGGTCGACGGACTGCCGGGCGGGGAAGGAACGTTTCTCGTCTGCTCGTTCTGGCTGGCGGACGCCCTGCTGATGACGGGCCGCAGGAAGGAGGCGACGGAACTCTTCGAGCGGCTTCTCGCCCTGCGCAGCGACGTCGGTCTGCTCGCCGAGGAGTACGACCCGGCGATCGGCCGGCAACTGGGCAACTTCCCGCAGGCGTTCAGTCACATCGGTCTCGTGGGGACGGCCCTCGCCCTGGCGGCGGACGAGGAGGCAGGATAGGGGCCATGGATCTTGGACTGAAGGACCGTGTCTACGTCGTCACCGGCGCGTCCCGGGGACTGGGACGCGCGTCCGCCGAGGCGCTGGCGGCGGACGGCGCGAAGGTGGTCGTCACCGGGCGGGACGAGAAGTCCGTCGCCGGGGCGGCGGACTCGATCGGTCCGAACGCGTTCGGCGTCGCCGCGGACAACGCCGATCCCGCCGTCGCGGAGCGTCTGATCGCCGTGGCACGGGACCGGTTCGGCGGCTTCGACGGGATCCTGATCAGCGTCGGCGGCCCACCGCCGGGACTCGCGCTGGACACGACGGACGAGCAGTGGCGGTCGGCGTTCGACTCGGTCTTCCTGGGCGCGATACGGCTGGCGCGTACGGCGGCGGCGGAGCTGGGCGACGGCGGCGTCATCGGCCTCGTCCTGTCCGGCTCGGTCTACGAACCGATCCGCGGCCTCACGATCTCCAACGGACTGCGGCCGGGCCTGGCGGGTTTCGCGAAGTCGCTCGCCGACGAGGTCGGTCCGCGCGGTATCCGCGTCATCGGGCTGCTGCCGGCCCGAATAGACACCGATCGCGTGCGCGAGCTGGACGCGCTGTCCGCCGATCCGTCGGCGGCACGCGCGTCGCACGAGTCCCGCATCCCGCTGCGCCGCTACGGCACGCCGGAGGAGTTCGGCCGCACGGCGGCGTTCATGCTCTCGCCTGCGGCGTCCTACCTGACGGGCCTGATGCTCCCCGTCGACGGCGGCACACGCCACGGCTACTGACCGGGGCTCCGCCCCGAACCCCGCTCCTCAACCGCCGGAGAGGCTGAAAGGCCCCCGTCACGTCACCCGCTGCGCCCGATGCTTGGCGGCACGCAACCGCGCCTCCGTCGGCAGGGCATCCAGCCCCGCCGACTCCCGCGCGTGCGCCACCGCCTCCTCCGTCAGCCCCTCCAGCGCCGCACCCGGCGCCGCGTGCGGCTCCAGCAGCAGCCGTACCCGCGCCTCCGGCGCGCTCCGCCGGCCCGTCAGCCGGACCCGCGCCCGGGACACCCCGTCCAGCGACTGCGCCTCGCTCTCCAGCACGTTCTCCAGCGCCCGGCCCCTCAGCAGCGCGCCCTCCCCGTCGCCGCTGTCGACCAGCACCTCCCCCAGCCGCGCGCGCCGCAGTTGGGACAGCAGCCACCACAGTGTCAGCAGCACCAGGACCGCGAGCACCGCGATGACGACCGGCCACCACCAGCCCTGCTCGCGCCAACGGTCCCGGTCGCCGGCGCTCAGCAGTACGTCCTTCTCGCCGCTGTACGGCCACCAGGACGGCACGGACACGCCCAGTCCCGTTGCCAGCACCCCGCCGCCCACACACAGCAGCACCAGCCCGACGAGGCCCAGCAGGACACGGTTGACGACCCTGACCATCCCGTCATCCCTTCTTCTTCGGCCGGCGGACATGCACGGAGAGCGCGGGCGGCTTGACGAGGCCAAGCTCGCCGATGCCGGTGCCCAGGGCCGTGTCGAGATCGGCGCGTACGTCGTCGAGTTCGCGGAAGTGGGACACGGCCCGCACACGGACCTTGGAGCGGCGGGCCCGTACCCGTACGGACTGCACACCGGAGACTTCGAGCGCCCGGTCGCGCAGTATCAGCGCCGCCGCCTCCCGGTCGAGCCCGGCCCGCACCCGCGCCGGGCCGCGCCGCATCGGCAGGATCTCGCGCAGGCCCGGCGTCAGGGCGAGGACGATCAGCCAGAGGCCGAGAGCCGCGGCGACACCCGAGCCGACCAGGACCCAGGTGTTGTCCAGGGGCTCGGTGGCGAGCTGCCGGGCGAGCCACCGGCGCCAGTACATGGCCGGATGGTCGGCGCGTACGGCCGCGACGTCGTACAGCAGCAGCGCCGCCGCGCCGAGCAGCACGGCCGCGACGACCGCGGCCGGGATCCGGCGCCAGGACCAGAAGCGGCCGGCCTTGCCGTCCGCCTCGTCCTGCCCCAGCGTCGGCCGCCTCGATTCGTACCGCGCGGCGGAGGTGGACTGGTCCAGTTGGATCACGTCCGCGCGGACGGCACCCGAGGTGTGCTCGGTCCCCTCGCCCACCGGTTCGCTCATCGGATCCTCCCCTGCGCCGCGCGCGACTGGGCGGAGTGGAGACGCTCGACCATGACCGCCACTTCGGGCACCTCCATCCCCGCCAGAGCATGTACCCGCTCTATGACTCGGCGACGCACCGCGCCGCACCGGGCGCCGATGTCGGAGGGGTAGTCCAGCTCGACACCGATCCGTACGCGGGCGACGTCGTGGTGGACCAGGACGCTGGCGTGCGGCGCCGCGCCCCCCTCCGGTACGCCGTCCAGCGCCTCGCGCGCCGCCTGAGCGGCGATCTTCGCGACGACCCGGTCGGCGATCGTGGTCGCCCCGCGCTCCGCAGCCGTCATCCGTTCACCGGCCACGCGCGGTCACCGCCGACGTTCGTCGCGTTCGCGACCGCGGAAGAGGTCGCCCGCTTCCAGATCGCCGTCGAGGAATCGGCCGGCCACGAACCCGACCGCGCCCAACGCGGCCACCAGCAGAAAGGCTCCGAACCCGCCGAAGTATCCGGCGAACGCCAGGGCCATACCGGCCAACAGGCCGACCAGCGCCATGCTCATCCTGTGACTCCTCTTCGGTCTTCCGGACCCGGCCGTTACTGCAGCCGGGAATCGGGCTCGTCGTCCTCTTCGTCGGGCAGCTTCACATCGCTGACGGCGATGTTGACCTCGACGACCTCAAGGCCCGTCATCCGTTCGACGGCGGAGATCACGTTCTCCCGTACGTCGCGGGCGACGTCGCCGATCGACACGCCGTAGTCGACGACGATCTCCAGGTCGAGGGCGGTCTGTACCTCGCCCACCTCGGCCTTCACGCCGCGCGAGACGGACTTGGTGCCGCCGGGGACCCGGTCGCGTACGGCGCCGAAGGTGCGGGACATGCCGCTGCCCATCGCGTGGACGCCGACCACGTCACGCGCGGCGAGGCCGGCGATCTTCTCGACGACCCCGTCGGCGATGGTGGTCCGGCCGCGGACGGACGGGTCGCCGCCGCCCTTCTTGCCGGTGGACTTCCGCTGGTCGTCGTTGGACGACGACTTGACGGTGGGCTCGGACTGGTTGCGCTGTGCGGTGTCGGACATGCGATTCGCCCCTTTCCGGGCGCTGATGGACTCGATGTCCACGTTAGGGCGCCTTGCCCGGTCTCGCGCCGGGAATGCGGCAGTCTGGGGCCATGACGACTGGGCGCGGTGGCAACGGTGCGGACGGATGGAGCGCGGCGGTACGCGAACGGCTCGGCCTCGGCCGACTGCTCCCGCTGGGCGATGCGGCGGACGGGGCGTGGCTGGCCGAACGGGCGGCGGCGACCGCGCTGCGGCGTACGGCGGCGCGGGTGCCCGGCGCCGCGCTGGGCCGACTGAGGCTCTGCCTGGCCGATCCCGGCTCGGCGGAGCGGCCCGCGGTGCCCCCGCCGCCCAGTGCGCTGCCGCCGGGGACGCTCCGTGTCGAGGGGGACTTCGCGGCGGTCGCGGGCGAGCCGCTGCCGGACGTGGCCGAGCGGCTGCGTGCGGCGCTGTACGCCCACGCGGTGGACCGGCTGGGACTGCGGGTGACGGAGGTGGACCTGCGGGTGACGGCGCTGCTGGAGAAGGTGCCGGCCGACGAATCCGCCCCGGACTCCGGCTCGGAGAATTCCGCGGGGACGGCTGCGCCATTCGGGGCAACCGCCGTCGCCCCGAAGGGCACGGCGGCGGTCATCGCGGCGAACGTCCCCGGCGTCGCCCATCTGTCCGGGTCGCTCGGCACGCCGGTGCTCGTGACCCAGGGCCATGTCCGCGTCGAACTGGCGACGGCGGCGGGCCACCACCCGTCGGAGGTGGCGCGCGCCGTCGGCCGGGCGGTCGCGGCGTCACTGCCGAGCCACCCGACGGTGGCGGTACTGATCACGGCGGTCGACGTCACGGCCTGAACGGTGTCTGACGAACAGCGCCGTCCGCCCGCAGGGCGGGGCGCGCGCCCGGCCGGTGTCTCGTCGGTGCGTGCCATCGCAAGGCGGAGGATCGGCGTTGCGGACGGCCCGGCCGTACGTGGGCGACCGACGACAACGAGGCGAGGTGCCGTGCCGGGCCGGGCGTCGCGCGCCGGGCGGGATTCGTCAGACACGGCCAAACGGTCTAGTCGCCGAGGCCCGCCAGGTCCCGCAGGCGGCGTGCCTGCGCGGCGCGTTCGGCGGCGCGTTGTTCGTCGTACGTACGCGACGCGGCGCCCAGCAGCAGCGCCTTCGTCTCGACCGTCGCGTCGCGCGGCGCCGCGAGCAGGGCCGCGGTCAAGTCCTGTACCGCCGCGTCGAGTTCGGCCGGCGGCACCACGAGATTGGCCAGGCCGGTGCGTTCGGCCTCGTCGGCCTGGACGAAGCGGCCCGTCGCGCAGATCTCCAGCGCGCGGGCGTAGCCGACGGCGCCGACGAGGGGGTGCGTACCGCCGAGGTCGGGAACCAGCCCCAGGCTGGTCTCGCGCATGGCGAACTGCACGTCCGACGCGACCACGCGCAGGTCGCAGGCCAGCGCGAGCTGGAATCCGGCGCCGATGGCGTGTCCCTGGACGGCGGCGATCGACACGATGTCGCTCCGGCGCCACCAGGTGAAGGCGGACTGGTACGCGGCGATGGCCGCGTCGAGGTCCGTGTCGTCGCGGCGTGCCAGCTCCGGGAAGGAGGGTTCACCGTCGAAGCCCTCGGGGCTGAACGCCTGCCGGTCGAGGCCGGCGGAGAAGGACTTGCCTTCGCCGCGCAGCACGACGACCCGCACGTTGCCCGGCAGTGACTGCCCGGCTTCCGTCAACGCCCGCCACAGAGCGGGAGACTGAGCGTTGCGCTTGGCCGGGTTGGTCAAAGTCACCGTGGCAACCGCGTCCTCGACGGTGAGCCGTACGCCGTCCTTGTCGAGTACGGGATCGAGCGAAGTCATGGGGTGCCTCCGGTTCGGTGCAGTCAGCACAGCAAGCTAAGTGACTGCACAGTAACCACCCGGTCGACCGCGACGACCGGCCGGGTGGTCACCGGTGGAACCGGTGGCCGGAGAAGCGGTACGCGGTCGTCAGGCCGAGGCCTTCTTGCCGCGTGTCGCTCCGCCGCGTCCCCGCAGCGTGACTCCGGACTCGCTGAGCATCCGGTGGACGAATCCGTAGGACCGGCCTGTTTCCTCGGCCAGCGCACGAATACTCGCACCGGAGTCGTACTTCTTCTTCAGGTCTGCCGCGAGCTTGTCGCGCGCGGGGCCGGTTACCCGGCTGCCCTTCTTCAGAGTCTCGGCCACCCGTGCCTCCTCATGGAAGTGCGCTCTGGACTTCTCATGATCACCCCTCGGGGCGCTCCTGGCCACCCATTCAGCAAGGTTCGCTCCACAAGCTTCGGCGGAGCCCAGGATTCGAACACGAACGGAATCACTGATTCCAGACCGGCGTATGCCCACCGATCCCCGGGCCGGCAGAAGAAACGGCAGGTCAGGAGCGGTGTTCGGGAAAGCTGATCGAACTGGTCCCGGAACTGCTTGATCGTCGGCGCGCCACGCCAAAGTACGAGACACACTCACTCAGATGATGGATCACCGCTGAGCCGAATGATCCATACGGAGTGGATCACGCCGGTGCCGTCAGGCCAGCGCCACCAGATCCGCGTAGTCCGCGCCCCACAGGTCCTCGACACCGTCGGGCAGCAGGATGATCCGTTCCGGTTCGAGCGCGTGGACGGCGCCCTCGTCGTGGGTGACGAGGATGACCGCGCCCTTGTACGTGCGCAGCGCGCCGAGGATCTCCTCGCGGCTGGCCGGGTCGAGGTTGTTCGTGGGCTCGTCCAGGAGCAGCACGTTGGCCGACGAGACCACCAGGGTCGCCAGCGCGAGGCGGGTCTTCTCGCCGCCGGACAGCACACCGGCCGGCTTGTCGACGTCGTCCCCGGAGAAGAGGAAGGAGCCGAGGGTCTTGCGGACCTCGACCAGGTCGAGGTCAGGGGCGGACGACCGCATGTTCTCCAGGACGGAGCGCTCGGGGTCGAGCGTCTCGTGCTCCTGCGCGTAGTAGCCGAGCTTGAGGCCGTGGCCCGGTGTCACGTCGCCGGTGTCGGGCTTCTCCACCCCGGCGAGCAGCCGGAGCAGGGTGGTCTTGCCCGCGCCGTTGAGGCCGAGGATGACGACGCGCGAGCCCTTGTCGATGGCGAGGTCGACGTCGGTGAAGATCTCCAGGGAGCCGTACGACTTCGACAGGCCCTCGGCGGTCAGCGGCGTCTTGCCGCACGGTGCCGGTTCGGGGAAGCGCAGCTTGGCGACCTTGTCGGACTGGCGTACCGCCTCCAGGCCGGACAGCAGGCGCTCGGCGCGGCGTGCCATGTTCTGCGCGGCGACGGTCTTGGTGGCCTTGGCGCGCATCTTGTCGGCCTGCGAGTTGAGGGTCGCGGCCTTCTTCTCCGCGTTGGCGCGCTCGCGCTTGCGGCGCTTCTCGTCGGACTCGCGCTGCTGCTGGTAGAGCTTCCAGCCCATGTTGTAGACGTCGATCCGGGACCGATTGGCGTCCAGGTAGAAGACCTTGTTGACGACGGTCTCGACGAGGTCGACGTCGTGGGAGATGACGATGAAGCCGCCGCGGTAGGACTTGAGGTAGTCCCGCAGCCAGACGATGGAGTCGGCGTCGAGGTGGTTCGTCGGCTCGTCCAGGAGCAGGGTGTCGGCGTCCGAGAAGAGGATCCGGGCGAGTTCGACGCGGCGGCGCTGACCGCCGGAGAGCGTATGGAGGGGCTGGCCGAGGACCCGGTCGGGCAGACCGAGCGCGGCGGCGATGGTGGCGGCCTCGGACTCGGCGGCGTAACCGCCCTTGGTGAGGAACTCCGTCTCCAGGCGCTCGTACTTCTTCATCGCCTTCTCGCGGGTGGCGCCCTGGCCGTTCGCCATCCGGTCCTCGTTCTCGCGCATCTTCTTCAGCACGGAGTCGAGGTCACGGGCGGACAGGATGCGGTCACGGGCGAGGGTGTCGAGGTCGCCGGTGCGCGGGTCCTGCGGCAGATAGCCGACGTCGCCGGAGCGGGTGATGGTGCCGGCGGCGGGGATGCCTTCACCCGCGAGGCACTTGGTGAGGGTGGTCTTGCCTGCTCCGTTGCGGCCGACGAGGCCGATGCGGTCGCCCTTGGCGATACGGAAGGAGGCTGACTCGATGAGGACACGAGCGCCGGCGCGCAACTCGACACCGGTGGCGGTGATCACGGAAAAACTCCAAGGCGGTATGGACGGCGGAAGGGCGGGCGGAGGGGATTCTTCGACGCCGGCTAATGCACAAGGAGAAATGCCATACGGCCCAGTCTACCGGGGCCGCACAACTGGTTTACGCCTGGCGGGGTCTGTCCGGGGCGGTCTGCCGCGCCGCGTTGTCGGTGGCCGGTGCCAGACTGGAAGAACTGAGACGCAGGTCACAGCCGAGCTTGGAGAAGGTGATCAGCATGGTCGGTGCGAGAAGTATCTGTCCGACGCTCGTCTACGAGGACGCGAAGGCGGCCATCGGGACATTGAAGGACGCCTTCGGGTTCACGGAGGTAATGGTGTACGAGGGTGAGGACGGCAGCGTGCTCCATGCCGAACTCGCCCATGGGGACGGCGTGGTGATGCTGAGCTCCCGGACAAATGAGGGCGTCTTCGGCAAGGCGATGGCGGGCGGCGGCCCCACCGGGGTCTACGTCAGGGTCGAGGACGTGGACACGCACCACGCGCGCGCCGTCGAGCGGGGGGTGGAGATCCTGATGCCGCCCACGGACCAGGACTACGGCGCGCGGGACTACATGGCGCGCGACGCGGAGGGGAACGTGTGGAGCTTCGGAACGCACGCGCCGGGCACCGCCGACTGAACGCGCGACGGATCGGCCGGGCGCCGGGCGTTCGCCGCCGAGACGTCCGACGCCGGCCGGTCAGGCTCCTCCGGTGTGTACCTGGAACGCCGCCCGGCGTACGGCCTTCGCGAGGGCGGGGTCCGGGTGCGCGGCCGCCAGCGCGACCAGCACCTGCACGGTGCGGGGGTGGCCGACGGCCCTGATCTCGTCGAGCAGGGCGGGGACGGTGCCCTGGACGGCCGAGTCGAGATGGCGGACCAGCAGCGCGGTCTCGCCGTGGTCGGCGACGGCCGCGGCGGTGTCGACCCAGAGCCAGGTCGACTCCTCGCGGGTGAGGACGTCGGGCGCGTCCTCGGGGTCCGTGCCGTCGTACTCGGCGAGCCAGAGCAGGGCGTAGGGGCGTACGGAGGGTTCGGCCGAGGCCGCGCGCACCTCGGGCTCGGCGGGGGCGCCGACGACGCGCAGCGCCTCGAAGGCGAGTCCGCGCAGGAGCGCGTCCTCCCCCCGTGCCACGGCGAGGAGTTCGGTGACCGCGCTGCCGACGGTGCGGGCGGCGAGCCAGGCGCGGTATTCGGCGCGGGCCGGTCCGGGGGTGAGCCGGGCGCAGCCGCGCAGCATGTTGTCGGCGGACTGCTCGATGTTGCCCGCCGGGCTCTGCGCGGCGACACAGATCTGCTCCAGCTTGACCCAGACCGCCCAGTTGCCGAGCGGGGTGAGTGTCGCCTGGCCCTTGCCGAGGGTGAGGGCGCCGACGGCGGCCAGCCCCTCCAGGGCCCAGTCGAGAAGCGGCGGCAGCGGGACCGTGTCCACGGCCTGGGCGGGCTCGGGCTCCGGCGCCGACGCGGTCGGGGCGGCGGTGGGGCCGGACGTGGTCGTGGGGTCGTACGGGACCTCGCACCGCTCGTCGCGCAGTTCCGCGACGCGCTGCTGGAGCAGGTCGAGCAGGGCCGGTACGAGCACGGGGCCGGCCGAGAGCTGAAGGAGGGAGAGCACCTGGGGAACGGCCTCGACGACCTCGGCGACCGTCGCCGGGGCGACGTCGGCGGGGGCGGCGTGGACGAGCGACCAGGCGTCGAAGAGGGCGACCCAGCCGCGCAGGACGGCGGAGTCGTCACGGTCCCAGGCGCGCAGGCGCCAGCCGGGGCGTGCGGTGCCGCCGTGCAGTTCGACGAGCCCGGCGAGCCTGGCGCGGTCCCAGCCCGCGCTCACCTGGTCCGGGGTCAACTCCAGGGCGGCGGCGGCCCGTTCCCGGGCCTTCGGGGCGAGCGGGCCCGCGCCGGGGTCCCGGTCGGCCGCGGCCCAGCGGGCGATCCGTACGGCGTCGGCGAGTACGGCCCGCGCCTGACGGGCCAGCTCGGCGGGGGGTGGTGTGCCCTCCGGCGGACGGGGCGCCGGACGCGTTCGTCCGGTGGTCACGGCCCGTCGGGCCGTGGTCAAAGCTCGCGGGCGGACGAGTCGGAGTCTGGAGTTGCGCGCCAATTGCTCATCAGGCTTTCGGGACGTCACAGGAGCAGTCTTCCCGCTGATTGCCCGAAAGCCCAAACGGAACCTCCGGGCCGGGCCTCCACCGGCCGGTCACACCGCCGGGAAGACACCGGACCGGAGGGTGGCCGGGGGCGGCCGTGGGGCGTCGGCGGCGGTGCCGCGGGGACGTCGCGCGCCGGGGTGGGGAAGCGGGACGCGGGGTTACATGAGGGGGGTGAGGAAGCGGCGGAGCGCCTCTTCGTAACCGGTGGGGTCGGCGTTCCACATGGCGCCGTGCGGGGCGTCCGAGACGGTGTGCAGCTCGACCAGCTCGGGGCGGCGCGCGGCGAGTTCGCGGGAGGGGTACCAGGGGGCCAGGACGTCGTCGGGACCGTGGAAGATCAGCGTCGGGACCTGGAGGGTGCCCGGATCGGCGACCACGGGCAGCCGGCCGCCGCGCAGTCCCGTCCGGCCCTGCGCCGCGCGGACGGCGAGCGGCAGCAGCGGGCCCGGGGTGCGGCGGGCGGTGGCGAGGGCGCGCAGGGTGGTCTCCCAGTCGAGCACCGGGCTGTCCAGGACGAGTCCGCTGATCCGGTCGCGCTGTCCGGACTTCCCGGCGGCGTGCAGGGCCATGGTGGCTCCGACGGACCAGCCGTACAGGACGACGTGTTCGGCTCCGCCCCGGACGGCGAAGCGGATCGCGGCGTCGAGGTCGCGCCATTCGGAGTCGCCGAGGTGGCCGAGGCCGTCCGGGGAGCGCGGGGCGCCGTGGTCGCCCCGGTAGGCCAGGTTCAGGACCGGGAGCTGCTGGTCCACCAGGAACTCCATGACGTTCATGGGGTGCTCCAGGGTGCTGCCGAGGCCGTGCGCGGTGATCACCCAGGTGTCGCGGCTGCCGGGCACGAACCAGCCGGGCAGCGCGCCGAGTTCGCCGGGGATCTCCACCCGGTCGTACACGATGCCGAGCGCCGTGGCGGGGTCGCCGCGGTGGAGCCGGGGGGTGAGCCGGACGCGGCTGCCGGCGCCGAGGGTGCCCACGTCCACGCGCTCCAGCCGGCGGACGACCGTGTCGGCGGGGTGCGGTACGTCGTCGATGACCGGGCCGACGACCGCCTGGACGTCCGCGGACTCCAGCCCGTAGGTGCCGGGGCGCAGGGAGGCGAGACAGCGTGTGAGGGTGATGCGGCCGGCGGCCGTGGCGTGCACGGTCAGCCGTGGGTCGCCCGGCAGTGGTCGCCCGGGGGGCGCCTTGAGCGCCGCGTCGCTGGCGTACCGGCCGGCCGCCACAGCGGCCGTGCCGACACCGATCACTGTGGTGACGGCTGCTGCCGTCGCTCTGGCCGGGCGCATTTCCCCAGTGTCGGTACGGACGGCCGGTACGGCCAGTGGAACAGGCGTCCGGGGTGACGCGGGAGGCGTGAGAGGCCCTGTCGGCGGGTGGGGTCAGCTCCGCTGGCCGTAGCCCTTGAGCTGCTCCTCGACGTCCCGTACCTGCTGCCGGGAGAGCAGGGTCGGTGTGTGGCCGGGGACGGCGGAGGCGGTGAGCCACAGGCGGCTCATCCACTCCAGCTGGGCCGTGCGGTCGTACGCCTTGTCCAGGGTGTCGGCGTAGGTGACGGTGCCGTGGTTCTGGAGGAGACAGCCCGTGCGGTCGCGCAGCGCGCGCACCATGTTCCCGGCCAGGGCGTCGGTGCCGTACATCGCGTACGGGGCGACCCGGACCGGGCCGCCGAAGTCCGCCGCCATGTAGTGGATCAGCGGGAGTTCGGGGACGAGGGTGGAGACGGCGGTGGCGTGCACGGCGTGGGTGTGCACCACGGCGCCTGCGCCGGTGTGCCGGTAGACCTCCAGATGCATCGGCAGCTCGCTGGTGGGCTTGAGGCGGCCGATGACCTGATGGCCGTCGAGGTCCACGGCGACGGTGTCCCCGGGCGTCAGCCGGTCGTACGGCACCCCGCTCGGCGTGACGAGGACCAGTTCCCCGACGCGTACGGACACATTGCCCGAGGTGCCGACGACCAGTCCGTCGGCCGCGCTCCGGCGGGCGGTGGCGACGAGGTCCCGCCACGCCTGTTCGATCGCCTGCCCGTGGGTGTGTCCGGTTTCCGTCATACGGGGATCCTCCCAGGTGGTTCACCAGGGTTCGCGGGGCCCACGTTTGAGCGATATCTCTCCCTGCCGCCGGGCCCGGGTCGGCCGGGCTTCCACAGCCGCCCGGAAGGCGCCGAAAACGGGGCTCGGGCCGGGCGCCGCAAGGGCCAAGCGGACGCCGGCGACGCCCTCGAACTCCCGTGCCCACACACCAGTTCGCAAGCGGAGCCAACACCCCCCGTTGGGAGTCACCGCAACGCCTGCCTCAGTTCATCTTCCGTTCACTCAACATCCCTACGTTCCTGAACGGCCGATGACGTCAAACGATTGCCTGGGTAAATGGAACACCTCACGCTGCTGCTCGCGATCGTGATCGTGACGGCTCTTGTGTTCGATTTCACGAACGGTTTCCACGACACCGCCAACGCGATGGCGACGACCATCTCGACCGGCGCCCTGAAACCCAAGACCGCGGTGGCGATGTCCGCCGTACTCAATCTGGTCGGCGCGTTCCTGTCGGTCGAGGTCGCCAAGACGATCTCCGGCGGGCTCATCAACGAACAGGGCATCAGAACCGAAGTGATCTTCGCGGCGCTCGTCGGCGCCATCCTCTGGAACCTGTTCACCTGGCTGCTCGGCCTTCCGTCGAGTTCCTCCCACGCTCTCTTCGGCGGTCTCATCGGCGCCACGCTGATGTCCGTCGGCACCTCGGGTGTCAACGGCGGGGTCGTCGTCACCAAGGTCCTGCTCCCGGCGCTCGCCGCGCCGCTGGTCGCCGGTCTGGCCGCGATGCTCGCCACCCGGCTGACGTACCGCATCAGCCGGAACACGGACGAGAAGTCGACCGCGAAGGGCTTCCGCGCCGGCCAGATCGCCTCGGCCGGCCTCGTGTCACTCGCCCACGGCACCAACGACGCGCAGAAGACCATGGGCGTCATCACCCTCGCGCTGGTCACCGGCGGCGTCATCGCCCCCGGCTCCAACCCCCCGATGTGGGTCATCGTCTCCGCCGGTGTCGCCATCGCGCTGGGCACCTACCTCGGCGGCTGGCGCATCATCCGCACCATGGGCAAGGGCCTCACCGACCTCCGTCCGCAGCAGGGCTTCGCCGCCCAGACCAGCGCGGCGACCGTCATCCTCGCCTCGTCGCACCTCGGCTTCTCGCTCTCCACCACGCAGTCCTGCTCCGGTGCCGTGATGGGCGCCGGTCTCGGCCGCAAGGGCGGAGTCGTCCGCTGGTCGACCGCCACCCGGATGTTCATCGCCTGGGGGCTGACCCTGCCGGCCGCCGCCCTGGTCGCGGCGGGCGCCGAGTTCCTGACCGGGCAGGGCCCGTGGGGCATCGGGGCCACGGCCGCGCTGCTCGTCGCGCTCTCGACGGTCATCTGGTTCGCGTCGCGCCGCCAGCCGGTCGACCACACCAACGTCAACGGGACCGACGAGCCCGGCGACGCGGCCGAGGCGACCGAGCCCCCGGGCGTCGTGACCGCCGCCGTCGCCGCCGTCACCCCGCCCCCCGTGGGCGGTCCGGCGTCGGAGATCGCCGCCACCATCCCGGCCCCGGGTCCGGGGACCGCGGAACCCACCGCCGAACCGGCCCGGCCCGCGACCGTCTGACCTCAGTGGTCGGCGTCAGCGGCCTGACGAAGCGAAGGACACTTTCAGCATGAACATCGACTGGGCGGCGCTCGGCTCCGTCTTCGGCGTCAGTCTCGTGGCCACCGTCGGTCTGGTGGGTCTGTTCACCCTGGGGATCATCGGGCTCTCCAAGAGCGCGGCACCCGCGCAGGGGACGACGGCCACCGCCGGCGCCACGGGCACCACCGCCACGGCCACCACCGGCTCCGTCGCGCTGGCCCGCACCGGCGCGTACGTCTGCTTCGCCCTGTGCCTGGCGGCCGTGTCGTACGGGATCTACATGATCGTCGCCTGAGCCCGGCGCGGCGCTGCGCTGCGCTGTGTGATCGGACGTGGTGGTGGGGGTGGCCCGTACGTACGGGCCACCCCCACCGCGTTCGCGGGTCAGCTCAGTTCACGCACCGCCCGGTACGCCTCGTCGATCGCCGCGTGCGTGTAGGCGAACGCCTGCGCGTCGGAGTTGGCGATCGCGATCCGGCCGTGCGGCCGCCTCGCGAGCACGTACGGCCGCGTCTCCTCCGGCTCGAAGAGCGAGGGATCGTCGAGGGAGTTGTACTCGTACGCGTAACCGTGCGCCCACCGGTTGACGGTGATCGCGCTGATGTCGCGCCCCGGATCGAACCCGTGGTCGCCCAGCGCCCGCGCCATCGTGTCCCTGATCTCCCGCTCGAACGTGGCGAATTCGGTCTTCACCAGCTCCACCCGCCCGGCCTTGTGCTGCTGTCTGGCCGACAGCCCCGCCCGCGGCTTGTTCGGTGTCCTGGACAGGCTGAGCACCGTCGGCAGCGAAGGCTCGTGCGGCATCTCGAAGCGGCCGATGCGGGTGGCCTCGGGCAGTCCGAAGCTGCTGAAGTACGAGGTCGGCGTCGACACCCGGGAGACGCCCGCGTCGGCCATCGCCCGCCAGTCGCGCAGCGCCACCCGCGCGTAGAGGAGCGGGATCTTCACGCCGTAGCGCATCGCCTTGGTCTGCTCGGGCGGGAGCCCGCGCACGACATAGCTCGCGACGGAGTTCCAGCAGGCCATGACGGCGTTCGCGGCGTGCACCCGGTAGCTCTGGCCGCCGCGTGAGTAGCTGACCTCGACGCCCCGGCCCGGGTGCGACTCGCTGACGTGCCGGACGTCGTACGCCGTCGAGCCGAGCCGGATACGGACGGGCGAGCGCTCCTCGTCGAGCCGGTCGTAGCGGGCCTTCGCGGTGACGATCCCGGTCATCGACTCCGGTCCGCCGAACACACCGGGCACCAGATGGCTGACGAGCAGCCGGGCGACGGATGCGTTGCCGTCGGGGAAGTAGTAGTTGCCGTCCGTCTCGCTGCCGTCGAGATGCATCTGGGCGGTCGCGCTGATGCCGGGCCAGGGGGTGTGCTCCAGCGCGAGTCCGGCGAAGCCGGGCTGGCCGAGCGAGGCGGCGTCGGCGGCGGGCACGCCGTCCGCGTCGAGTCCGTAAAGTCCGTTGGTGGCGCGGGCGATGTGCGCGAGGGCCTCGTCGCCGATCCCGACCTTGTCCCGCAGATACGTCTCGTAGGAGATGCGGGAGAGGATTTCCTTCTTCTTCGCGTCGGACAGGCCGGGGTAGTGATCCACCGTGGTGGTCTGGAGTTTGACCAGATCGGCGCGGCCCTTGTCCGACATCGGCATGCGCGCGGCGAACGACTCCCAGCTCTCGCCCTTGCCCCGGACGACCAGCCGGTCGCTGCCCCAGGTCTCGGCGTCGAAGAAGGTGCCGGACGACAGCGCGTACTTGTCGTACGCGGAGTCGTCGATGGTTCCTTCGAGACGCTTGAGATCGATGCCGAGATCGCGGGTGATCAGTGAGTGCGCCTGCTTGGACCAGGTGCTCGGGGTGTCGAGGTTGACCGTGCCTCCGTTGGAGAGCAGCGTGCGTCCGCGTACGTGGAACTCGTTGCGGTGCGCGTGGCCGCCGAAGTCCTCCAGCGCCTCCAGGATCAGGACGCGGGCGCGGCGTCCGTGCTGTTGGCGGTAGTAGTAGGCGGCGGCGAGACCGCTGATGCCGCCGCCGACGACCACCAGGTCGTAGCGCTCGCCGCTGTCGCGGATCCGGCCCGGGTCGAAGTCGCCGTCCCTGACGGCGTGACCGACGTCGTACGAGCCGGGGTGCTGGCCCCGGATGCCGGTGCCGGTCGGCGGGTAGACCGGCGGGTGGCCATGGCCGCCGGTGCCGCCGGATGTCGGGTGGGCGCCGGGCGTGGGGCGGCCGGAGGCGGCGGCCGTGCCGCCGAGGCCGGGGAGCGCCGTGGCCGCGGCGGCGCCCGCCACCGTGACCGCCGCTCCGTCCAGGAAGTCCCGGCGGGTGATCTTGCGGCGCATCCCGAGTTCTTCGTCGCTGTATCTGGCCACGGTCAACCTCCAGTAGCTGGGCGGCCCGACCGGCCGTCGCGCTCGATAGCTGCGGATTCTTGGTTGATCGCAATGTTTCAGCAAGGGATACGACAGAGAACGAGCGAAGAACGACGCAATCAGTTGCTTTTCCTAGATCCAACTGCGATATCCGCAGGACGCCGAATCGCTGTGGACGCCCGCTTCGTGTGGGCCTCGGCACACTGCCCCGCCGCAGGTCAAAGCCTGGTTGACGGGGATTCGCACGCATGGTGGACTGCCGAGGCCAATACGGCGACAGCGAGAGGAAGCCGGTGCGAATCCGGCGCGGTCCCGCCACTGTGACCGGGGACAGCCATGTCCCCGGAAGCCAGGAACTCTTGTCGCCGCATCACGTCGAACCGGGGCGCGGACCCTGAGTGAGGACATGTCGCCATGCCCGGCTGCGGTTCAGCTGTCGCCTCCAGAGCTGTGAGTACGAGAACCCCACCCATCCCTCCCGCCCCGAGAACCCGGAGAACTTCCCGAGGCGTATCGGCGGGCTGAGCGATGCGTGCCGAGTATTCGGCGGGCCGCGAAGTACCGGCCCAGGGAAGTGTTTTCGCGTACGGCGCCGCCGCCGGTCTCCTCGCCGACCGGTTCTTCGGCGATCCCCGGCGCGGCCATCCGGTCGCCGCCTTCGGGCGGGCCGCGGGCGCCGTGGAGCGTCTGCTGTGGCATGACCACCGGGGCTGGGGCGCGCTGCACACGGCCCTGTGCGCCGGGGGTACGGCCGGGGCAGCCGCACTCGTTGCGCACGGGCTGCGGAACCGTACCGCCGCTTCCGTGGCCCTGACCGCCGCCGTCACCTGGACCGTGGTGGGCGGTACGTCGCTGGGGCGCGAGGCGCGCGCCGTCGGCGGGGCGCTGGCGGCCGGGGACGTCGAGGTGGCGCGGGAGCGGCTGCCGCACCTGTGCGGGCGGGACCCGCAGAGCCTGGACGGCCAGCAGATCGCGCGCGCCGTCGTGGAGTCCGTCGCCGAGAACACCTCGGACGCCGTCGTGGGAGCCCTGGTCTGGGGCGCGTTCGGCGGGGTGCCGGGGCTGGTCGCGTTCCGCGCCGTCAACACGCTGGACGCGATGGTCGGGCACCGGTCGCCGCGCCATCTGCGCTTCGGCTGGGCGTCGGCACGGCTGGACGACGTGGCCGGCTGGCCGGGAGCCCGGCTGACGGCGGCGCTGGCCGCCGTGGCGGGCGGGGCGCCCGCGCGGGCCCTGCGAGCGGTACGGCGCGACGCGGGCCGCCATCCGAGCCCCAACGCGGGCCCCGTGGAAGCGGCGTTCGCGGGCGCGCTGGGGGTACGGCTCGGCGGCACCCTCGCGTACGGCGGACGGGTCGAGCACCGGCCGGTGCTGAACGGCGGCGGCCGGCCCGTCGAGGTGGCCGACATCGAACGGGCGGTCGAACTGTCGCGGCGCGTCGGCGTGCTGGCGCTCGGCGTCTGTGTGGCCGGACGCCTGCTGGCCGGCCACCTCCTTGGGAGGAGGAGCCGATGAGTGACGGACAACGGCTCGGCGGCGGACTGCTGGTCGCCGGCACCACCTCCGACGCCGGGAAGAGCGTCGTCACGGCGGGTATCTGCCGCTGGCTCGTACGCCGGGGTGTGAAGGTGGCGCCCTTCAAGGGGCAGAACATGTCGCTGAACTCGTTCGTGACGCGCGAGGGCGCCGAGATCGGCCGGGCGCAGGCGATGCAGGCGCAGGCGGCGCGCGTCGAGCCGACGGCGCTGATGAATCCCGTCCTGCTCAAGCCGGGCAGCGACCGCAGCAGTCAAGTGGTCCTGATGGGGCGGCCGGTGGGTGAGCTGAGCGCCCGCGGCTACCACGGGGACGGCGACGGGCCCGGCCGCCAGGAGACCCTGCTGGGCACCGTCGTGGACTGTCTGCGGGAGCTGCGGAGCACGTACGACGCGGTGATCTGCGAGGGCGCCGGCAGCCCGGCGGAGATCAATCTGCGGCGTACCGACATCGTGAACATGGGAATCGCGCGCGCGGCCCGGCTGCCGGTCGTCGTGGTCGGCGACATCGACCGGGGCGGCGTCTTCGCGTCCTTCTTCGGTACGACGGCGCTGCTGAGCGCCGAGGACCAGGCACTGGTCGCGGGCTATCTCGTCAACAAGTTCCGCGGCGACGTGACGTTGCTGGAGCCGGGTCTGGAGATGCTGCGCGGGCTGACCGGCCGCGCCACGTACGGCGTGCTGCCGTTCCGGCACGGTCTGGGCATCGACGAGGAGGACGGTCTGCGGGTCTCGCTGCGCGGCGCCGTACGGGAGTCGGTGGTGGCGCCTCCGTACGGAGAAGAGGTCCTGCGGGTCGCCGTCTGCGCGGTGCCGCTGATGTCCAACTTCACCGACGTGGACGCGCTGGCGGCCGAACCGGGCGTCGTGGTGCGGTTCGTGGACCGCGCCGACGAGATCACCGACGCGGACCTGGTGATCGTGCCCGGTACGCGCGGCACGGTCCGTGCCCTGGCCTGGCTGCGCGAGCGCGGTCTCGCCGAGGCGCTGCTGCGGCGCGCCGCCGAGGGCCGCCCCGTCCTCGGTATCTGCGGCGGCTACCAGCTCCTCGGCGAGCACATCGAGGACGACGTCGAGTCCCGCGCGGGCTCGGTCGAAGGCCTCGGACTGCTGCCCGTACGGGTCGAGTTCGCCCGCGAGAAGACCCTCGCCCGGCCTGTGGGCGAGGCGCTGGGCGAGCGTGTCGAGGGGTACGAGATCCACCACGGCGTCGCCTCCGTGGGAGGCGGCGATCCGTTCCTCGTCGACAGCGGTGGCCGTCGCCTCGACGGCACCCGCGTCGGACCGGTGTGGGGTACGCACTGGCACGGCTCCCTGGAGAGCGACGGCTTCCGGCGCGCGTTCCTGCGCGAGGTGGCCACGGCGGCGGGGCGCCGTTTCGTACCCGCCCCGGACACCTCGTTCGCCACCCTGCGCGAGGAGCAGCTCGACCTCCTCGGCGACCTGATCGAAGAACACGCGGACACGGACGCGCTGCTGCGGCTGATCGAGTCGGGCGCCCCGTCAGGACTTCCCTTCATCGCACCTGGAGCGCCATGACCACGGCAAGCACCGTCCTGTTGTTGTCCACCGCCGACACCGATCTGCTGGCGGCCCGAGCGTCGGGCGCGCCGTACGTGATCGGCAACCCGAGCCGGGTCGACGCCGCCGGCGATCTGCCCGCGCTGATCGCCGGGGCACGGATCGCCGTCGTACGTCTCCTCGGCGGCAAGCGCGCCTGGGAGGACGGTCTCGCCGCGCTCGCCGCCTCCGGGATACCGACGGTGCTGCTGGGCGGCGAGTCCGTACCGGACGCGGAGTTGATGGCCGACTCGTCGGTGCCCGCCGGTGTGGTGGCCGAGGCGCTGCGCTATCTGGTCGAGGGCGGGCCGGAGAATCTGGCGGAGCTGGCGCGGTTCCTCTCCGACACGGTGCTGCTGACCGGCGAGGGGTTCGAGGCGCCGCGCGCGATGCCCGAGTGGGGCGTGCACGGTGAGCGCGCCTTCGTAGAAGGACGGCCGACGGTGGGGGTCCTCTTCTACCGCGCGCACCATCTCTCCGGGAACACCTCCTTCGTGGACGTCCTCTGCGACCGCATCGAGGAGCGGGGCGCCAACGCCCTTGCCGTGTACTGCGGTTCACTGCGCGGCGCCGATCCCGCCCTGTACGAGCGGCTCGGCTCGGCGGACGCGCTGATCGCGACCGTGCTCGCGGCCGGCGGCACCGTCGCCTCGGACGCGTCGGCGGGCGGCGACGACGAGGCGTGGGACATCGGGGCGCTGGCCGACCTCGACGTACCCGTCCTGCAAGGACTCTGTCTGACGTCGTCGCGGGCCGCCTGGGACGCGTCGGACGCCGCGCTGTCCCCCATGGACGCGGCGATGCAGGTCGCGATCCCGGAGTTCGACGGGCGGCTGATCACGGTCCCGTTCTCCTTCAAGGAGCAGGGCCCGGACGAGGTCCCGGTGTACGTCGCCGACCCCGAGCGAGCCGGCCGGGTCGCCGGGATCGCGGTCAGGCACGCCCGGTTGGCGCACAAGCCGAACGCGGAGAAGAAGCTGGCCGTGGTCTTCACCGCGTACCCGACGAAGCACTCACGCGTCGGCAACGCGGTCGGCCTCGACACCCCCGCGTCGGCGGTGCGGGTGCTGGACGCCCTGCGCGACGCCGGTTATCTGGTGGGGGACGGCGCGGACGCGCACCCCGACAACGGCGACGAGCTGATCCACCGGCTCATCAACGCCGGTGGCCACGACGTGGAGTGGCTGACGGAGGAGCAACTGGCCGTGGCGCCCGCGCGGGTGCCGCTGGCCGACTACCGCACCTGGTTCGACAAGCTGGAGCCGGGGCTGCGCGCGGGCATGCTGGAGCACTGGGGCGAGCCGCCGGGCTCGCTCTACGTGGACGGCGACGACATCGTGCTGGCGTCGCTGCGGTTCGGGAACGTCGTGGTGATGATCCAGCCGCCGCGCGGCTTCGGCGAGAACCCGATCGCGATCTACCACGACCCGGACATGCCGCCGTCGCACCACTACATGGCGGCGTACAGGTGGCTGGAGACGGCGGTCGACGGGAACGGCTTCGGCGCTGACGCGATCATCCACATGGGCAAGCACGGCACGATGGAGTGGCTGCCCGGCAAGGGACTCGGCCTGTCGGCGAACTGCGGCCCGGACGCGGTGCTCGGCGAACTGCCGCTGATCTACCCGTTCATCGTCAACGACCCCGGCGAGGGCACGCAGGCCAAGCGGCGCGGCCACGCCACGGTCGTGGACCATCTGGTGCCGCCGATGGCGCGCGCCGACACCTACGGGGACCTGGCCAAGCTGGAGCAACTCCTCGACGAGTACGCGCTGGTCAGCGATCTCGACCCGACGAAGGCGCCGACCGTGCGCGCCCAGATCTGGACGCTCGTCAAGGCAGCCGAGCTGCACCACGACCTGCATGTCGACGAACAGCCGGGCGACGACGACTTCGACTCGTTCGTCATGCATGTCGACGGCTATCTGTGCGAGATCAAGGACGTCCAGATCAGGGACGGTCTGCATATCCTCGGCGGCGGCCCCGAGGGCGAGGCCCGGGTCAATCTGGTGCTCGCCGTGCTGCGCGCCTCGCAGGTGTGGGGCGGCAAGGCGAACGCGCTGCCGGGCCTGCGGGCGGCGCTCGCCGAGCACTTCGGGCTGGTCGAGAAGGAGTTGCTGGGCGAGCCGGGCGCGCCGGTGAAGGTGCCGGTGGAGCTGACGGAGCTGGTGGCGGGTCCGGCGCGGTCGGCGGCGGACGCGATCGACCTGCTGGAGCAGCTGTGCCGCCGGCTCGCCGAGGGCATGGAGGAGCGAGGGTGGGAGCTGTCGGCGGCGGCCCCGCTGGTGGGTGAGGTGCTGGGGCACGAACTGCCGTCGGCGGTGGCCGTGCTGGGCTTCGCCTCTACTGAGGTCGTGCCGAGGCTGGCCCGTACGACGGACGAGATCGACAACATCCTGCGCGCGCTGAACGGCGGTTTCGTCCCGGCGGGCCCGTCCGGGTCGCCGACGCGCGGACTGGTCAACGTCCTGCCGACCGGCCGCAACTTCTACTCCGTCGACCCCAAGGCCATTCCGTCGCGGCTCTCCTGGGAGGTCGGCCAGGCGCTCGCGGACTCGCTGGTCGCCCGGTATCTGGCCGACACGGGCGCCTATCCGGCGTCGGTCGGACTGACCGTCTGGGGCACGTCCGCGATGCGCACCCAGGGCGACGACATCGCCGAGATCCTGGCGCTGCTGGGCTGCCGGCCGGTGTGGGACGACGCGTCGCGGCGGGTCAGCGGCTTCGAGATCGTGCCCGCGGCCGAGCTGGGGCGGCCCCGGATCGATGTGACGGTGCGGATCTCGGGCTTCTTCCGGGACGCCTTCCCGCATGTGGTGGGGCTGATAGACGACGCCGTACGGGCGGTGGCGGAGCTGGACGAGCCGGCCGAGGCCAACTACGTACGGGCGCACGCGGATCAGGACACGGCTGAGCACGGTGACCGGCGAAGGGCGACGGCGCGGATCTTCGGGTCGAAGCCGGGCGCTTACGGGGCTGGTCTGCTGCCGCTGATCGACGCGCGGAACTGGCAGTCCGACGCGGACCTCGCCGAGGTGTACGCGGTCTGGGGCGGCTACGCGTACGGGCGCGGGCTCGACGGGCGCGCGGCGCGCGGCGACATGGAGACGGCGTTCCGGCGGATCAAGGTGGCGGCGAAGAACGTCGACACGCGGGAGCACGACCTGGTCGACGCGGACGACTACTTCCAGTACCACGGCGGGATGGTCGCGATGGTGCGGCATCTGACGGGCGAGTCGCCCGAGGCGTACGTGGGTGACAGCGCGACGCCGGACCAGGTCAAGACGCGGACGCTGGGCGAGGAGACGCACCGGGTGTTCCGGGCGCGGGTGGTCAATCCGCGCTGGATGGCGGCGATGCGGCGGCACGGCTACAAGGGCGCGTTCGAGATGGCGGCGACCGTGGACTACCTGTTCGGGTACGACGCGACGGCCGGGGTCGTGGACGACTGGATGTACGAGAAGTTGTCGGCCGAGTACGTCTTCGCGCCGGAGAACCAGGAGTTCATGCGGAAGTCCAACCCGTGGGCGCTGCGCGGCATCACCGAGCGGCTGCTGGAGGCGGCCGAGCGCGGGCTGTGGGCGGAGCCGGACCAGGCGACGCTGGAGCGGCTGCGGGCGACGTATCTGGAGCTTGAGGGCGATCTGGAGGGAGACGAGTGAGCTCCCTGGGGACCCCCGCGTCGGCGGGGACTACAGCGCTCGGACGGCTGTCGACTTGGCAGTGCCCGGACCACCCCCGCGTCGGCGGGGAACAGATTTCCACCATGGCGTCCTCACCCTCGGCACCCGGGCAATTCCGACACGAACCACTCGAAGGAGCGATCCGCGCATGAGCACGCCCTACCCGTTCTCCTCAATCGTCGGACAGGACGAATTGCGACTCGCATTGCTGCTGAACGCGGTGAGCCCGGCCGTGGGCGGTGTGCTGGTACGCGGCGAGAAAGGCACTGCGAAGAGCACGGCCGTGCGTGCCCTTTCGGCTCTCATACCGGAGGTGTCCGTCGTCGTCGGGTGCCGGTTCGCGTGCGATCCGGCCGCGCCCGACCCGGCGTGTCCCGACGGGCCGCACGAGACGGGCTCCGGCGCGGCGCGGCCCGCGCGGATGGTCGAACTGCCCGTCGGCGCCTCCGAGGACCGGCTCGTCGGCGCGCTCGACATCGAGCGGGCGCTGGCCGAGGGCGTGAAGGCGTTCGAGCCGGGGCTCCTCGCCGACGCGCACCGGGGCGTGCTGTACGTCGATGAAGTCAACCTGCTGCACGACCACTTGGTGGACCTTCTGTTGGATGCCGCCGCGATGGGCGCCTCCTACGTAGAGCGTGAGGGCGTCTCCGTACGGCACGCGGCGCGGTTCCTGCTCGTCGGGACGATGAACCCCGAGGAGGGCGAGCTGCGGCCCCAGTTGCTCGACCGTTTCGGGTTGACCGTCGAGGTCGCCGCGTCGCGTGAGCCCGATCTGCGGGTGGAGGTCGTACGGCGGCGGCTCGCGTACGACGACGACCCCGCCGGGTTCGCCGCGCGCTGGGCCGGCGAGGAGAACGAACTGCGGGCGCGCATCGTGGCCGCGCGGGCGCTGCTGCCGGAGGTACGGCTCGGGGACGCCGCGCTGCGGCAGATCGCGGCGACGTGCGCCGCGTTCGAGGTGGACGGCATGCGCGCCGACATCGTGATGGCGCGGACGGCGACGACGCTGGCCGCGTGGGCGGGGCGCACGGTCGTCCTGGCCGAGGACGTGCGGCAGGCGGCGCTGCTGGCGCTGCCGCACCGCAGGCGCCGCAACCCGTTCGACGCGCCGGGGCTGGACGAGGACAAGCTGGACGACACGCTGGAGGAGTTCGGCGGCGGGGAGGACGACACGCCACCGGACGACGATCCGGATCCCGACCCGGGCGGGTCGGACGGGGGCGGTGATGGCGGGCAGCCCCCGCAGGACGCGCCCCCCGAGGCTCCGCAGGACTCGCCCGCCCGGCCGGAGCCCGCCGAGGCCGACCAGGGCGAAGAGGCCGGCCGGCCGCAGGCACCGGGCGGCGGTGAGCAGTCCGCCGTGCGGGCCGCCGAGCCCTTCCGTACGAAGATGCTCAGCGTGCCCGGTCTCGGTGAGGGTGCGGCGGGGCGGCGTTCGCGGGCCCGTACCGACCACGGGCGGACGACCGGGGCCCGGCGGCCACGGGGCACGCTGACCAAGCTGCATCTGGCCGCCACCGTCCAGGCCGCCGCCCCGCACCAGCGGGCGCGCGGGCGTTCGGGGCGCGGGCTGGTGGTGCGGCGGGACGATCTGCGGCAGGCGACCCGCGAGGGCCGCGAGGGCAATCTGGTGCTGTTCGTGGTGGACGCCTCCGGGTCGATGGCCGCCCGGCAGCGCATGTCGGCCGTGAAGGGCGCGGTGCTGTCGCTGCTCCTGGACGCGTATCAGCGGCGCGACAAGGTCGGTCTGATCACCTTCCGTGGGAAGGACGCCACGGTGGCGCTGCCGCCGACCTCGTCGGTCGACGCGGCGGCCGTACGGCTGGAGACGCTGCCCACCGGCGGCCGCACCCCGCTGTCCGCCGGGCTGTTGAAGGCGCACGACATCCTGCGGGTGGAGCGGATGCGCGATCCCGCGCGGCGCCCGCTGCTCGTCGTGGTCACGGACGGGCGGGCGACGGGCGGGCCCGATCCGGTGGCGCTCGGTACGCGCGCGGCGCGGCTGCACGCCGCCGAGGGCACGGCGTCGGTGGTCGTGGACTGCGAGTCGGGGCCGGTACGGCTCGGTCTCGCGGTCGCGCTCGCGGGTGAACTGGGCGGCACGGCCGTCACGTTGGACGAGCTGCGCGCCGACAGCATCGCGGGGCTGATCAGGGACGTACAGGGCACGCGGGGCGCCAACAGGAAGGCAGCTTGATGCCACAGGGACAGCCGGCCGTCGTGCCGGACGACGGGCTCACCACCCGGCAGCGCCGTAACCGCCCCCTTGTCGTCGTCCACACGGGCATCGGCAAGGGCAAGTCGACGGCGGCGTTCGGGCTCGCGCTGCGCGGCTGGACGCAGGGCTGGCCGATCGGGGTGTTCCAGTTCGTCAAGTCGGCGAAGTGGAAGGTCGGCGAGGAGCACGCGCTGAAGGTGCTGGGGGCGAGCGGCGAGGGCGGTTCGGTCGACTGGCACAAGATGGGCGAGGGCTGGTCCTGGGTCCAGCGCGACAAGCAGCTTTCCAATGAGGACGCGGCGCGTGAGGGCTGGGAGCAGGTCAAGCGGGACCTCGCGGCGCAGACGTACCAGCTGTATGTGCTGGACGAGTTCGCGTACCCGATGCACTGGGGCTGGGTGGACACCGACGAGGTCGTACGGGTGCTGCGGGACCGGCCGGGGACACAGCATGTCGTGATCACCGGGCGGAACGCGCCGGCGGCGCTGGTCGAACTCGCCGATCTGGTAACCGACATGACGAAGGTCAAGCATCCGATGGACGCGGGGCAGAAGGGGCAGAAGGGCATCGAGTGGTGAACGCCGCCTCACGGACGGGTGTGGTGTCGGTGCCCCGCCTCGTCATCGCCGCGCCGGCCTCCGGCAGCGGCAAGACCACCGTCGCCACCGGGCTGATGGCGCTCCTGACCGGGCGCGGCCTCGCCGTGTCCCCGCACAAGGTCGGGCCCGACTACATCGACTCCGGCTACCACGCGCTGGCGACGGGGCGGCCCGGCCGCAACCTCGACGCGTACCTGTGCGGCACGGAGCTGATCGGCCCGCTCTTCGCGCACGGCGCGGCGGGCTGCGACCTGGCCGTGGTCGAGGGCGTGATGGGGCTGTACGACGGCGCCGCCGGGCAGGGCGAACTCGCGTCCACCGCGCAGGTGGCGAAGCTGCTGCGGGCGCCGGTGGTGCTCGTCGTGGACGCGTCGTCGCAGTCCCGGTCGGTGGCCGCCCTGGTGCACGGCTTCGCGTCGTGGGACCCGGAGGTGCGGATCGGCGGAGTGATCCTCAACAAGGTCGCGTCCGACCGGCACGAGGCGCTGCTGCGTGAGGCGCTGGACGAGTCGGGGGTGCCGGTGCTGGGGGTGCTGCGGCGTTCCGCGGAGATCGAGACGCCGTCGCGGCATCTGGGGTTGGTGCCGGTGGCGGAGCGGCGGGGGGACGCGGTCGCGGTGGTGCGGGGGTTGGCGGAGCGGGTGCGGGCGGGGTGTGACGTGGAGGGGTTGCTCCGGCTGGCGCGGAGCGCGCCTTCTTTGGAGGTGGGGGTGTGGGACGCGGTGCGGGAGGTGGGGGGTGGCGCGTCGGCGGGGCTGGAAGCGGAGCCGGAAAGGCCCGTCGTCGCCCTTGCCGGTGGGGCCGCCTTCACCTTCTCCTACACCGAGCACTCCGAGCTGCTGCGCGCCGCCGGCGCCGATGTCGTCGTCTTCGATCCGCTCCGGGACGAGCAACTGCCGCCCGGAACAGCGGGGTTGGTCATCGGTGGCGGGTTTCCCGAGGTGTACGCGCCCGAGTTGGGTGCCAACGAGCCCCTCCGTAAGGCCGTCGCCGAACTGGCCCACTCCGGCGCCCCCGTGGCCGCCGAGTGCGCCGGGCTGCTCTATCTGGCGCGGTCGCTCGACGGGGCGCCGATGTGCGGTGTGCTCGACGCCGACGCGCGGATGTCGGAGCGGCTGACGCTCGGGTACCGGGAGGCCGTCGCCGTCGGGGACAGCGTCCTCGCGGCGGCCGGGACGCGGCTGCGGGGGCACGAGTTCCACCGGACGGTGCTCGAACCGGGGGCCGGTGCCGCGCCCGCGTGGGGGCTGGTGCGGCCCGAGCGCCGGGTGGAGGGCTTCGTACAGCGAGGCGTGCACGCGAGCTATCTGCATACGCACTGGGCGGCGGCGCCCGGCATGGCACGGAGATTCGTCGAAAGGTGTACGGCATGAGCGGCAGACTCGTCGGGGTCGGCGTGGGACCCGGTGACCCCGAGCTGGTGACGGTGAAGGGTGTGCGCTGTCTGCGGGAGGCCGACGTCGTCGTCGTACCCGTCATGGCGGCGGCCGACGGCACGGACGGCGGGGAGCCCGGCCGGGCCGAGTCGACCGTGCTGCACTACGTCGGCGCAGAGAAGGTCGTCCGCGTCGTCTTCGCCCTCAACGAGCGCGGCGACCGGGCCCGTCGCGAGGCCGCCTGGGACGCGGCGGGCGGGCGGGTCGCCGAGCTGCTGCGCGCGCATCCTTACGGAAGCGTGGCGTTCGCGACGATCGGCGACCCCAACGTCTACTCGACCTTCACCTATCTCGCGCAGACGATCGGCGAGTTGGTGCCGGGGACGGTCGTGGAGACCGTGCCGGGGATCACCGCCATGCAGGACCTGGCCGCGCGCAGCGGCGCCGTACTGACCGAGGGCACCGAGCCGTTGACGCTGGTGCCGGTGACGGCGGGCGCCTCCGTACTGAAGGACGCTCTGGACGGTCCGGGCACGGTCGTGGCGTACAAGTTCGGGCGGCTGGCGGGCGAGGTCGCGACGGCGCTGCGGGAGACGGGTCGTACGGAGGGCGCGGTGTGGGGGTCGGCGCTCGGGCTGCCGGAGGAGTCGATCCGGCCGGCGTCCGAGCTGGAGCAGGGGACGCTGCCGTACCTCTCGACGCTCATCGCACCCGCGCGGCGCGACGGCGGGCGCGGGGGCAAGCTGTGAGCGCGCCGCCCCCGGACCGGTGCGCGTCAGCCGGCCAGCGCCACCACCAGCCAGATGAAGCCCACGCCGCCGACGGTGCACAGCAGCGTCGACAGCGCGGCGTGCTCGTGATGCGCCTCGGGAAGGATCTCGGCGGCGGCCAGATACAGCAGGGCGCCGCCGAAGAAGCCGAGATAGCTGCCGAGCAGTTCCTCCGGAAGGGTGAACAGCAGCGTGGAGGCCGCGCCGACGACGGGGGCCACCGCGTCGGCGAAGAGCATCGCGAAGGCTCTGCGGCGGTCGTTCCCGTAGAGGCTGGTGAGCGTGTACGTGTTGAAGCCGTCGGCGAAGTCGTGGGTGATGACGGCGAGCGCGACGGTCGCGCCGATACCGCCGCCGACCTGGAACGCGGCGCCGAGCGCGATGCCGTCCATCAGGCTGTGCACGACCATCGCCGACGCCGCCGTCAGGCCCACCTCGGGCGCGCGTTCGGGCCGTCCGGCGTCCCGGCCGTGGCGGTGCGGGTCGTCGGCGTCCGCCGCGCCGTGTGCGGCCCGGCGTACGGCCAGCAGGCGCTCCACGACGTGCGCGAAGAGGAATCCGCCGACGAACAGCAGGAGTGCCTGGTGGACGCCGAGGAAGTCCTCGCCGGCCACCTCCATGGCTTCGGGCAGCAGTTCGAGGCCGACCACGCCGAGCATCAGCCCGCCGGCCAGGCCGAGCACCAGATGGCGGCGGTCGGTGACGCGCTGCGCCGTCCAGCCGCCGAAGAGCGTCATGAGGAACGCGCCGAGCGCGACGATCACCGCCATGCGCCCTTGCTAGCCGATCGGACCCCCGGTCCGCACGTTCATGTTCACCCCTTCCGCTCCCCCGCCCCGTTGACCCGCGAGGACCGCCGCTCATGACCGATACCACCGCCACCGCCGGCAAGGTGACCTTCGTCGGCGCGGGCCCCGGCGCCGCCGACCTGCTGACCTTCCGTGCCGCGCGCGCCATCGCCGCCGCCGACGTCGTCATCTGGGCGGCCAGCCTGGTGCAGGCCGAGGTGCTCGACCACGCGCGCGAGGGCGCCGAGATCCTGGACTCGGCGGCGCTTTCTTTGGAGGACGTCGTCGCCGTGTACGAACGGGCGGCCCGCGACGGGCTGAAGGTCGCCCGGATCCACTCGGGCGACCCGGCCCTCTGGGGCGGTACGCAGGAGCAGGCCGACCGCTGCGACGCGCTCGGTCTGGAGGTGGAGATCGTGCCGGGGGTCTCGTCGTTCTCCGCCGTCGCGGCCGTCGCGGGGCGGGAGTTGACGATTCCGGAGGTCGCGCAGTCCGTGATCCTGACCCGGCTGGGCGGTGGCAAGACGCCGATGCCGCCGGGTGAGGAGGTGCGGGAGTTCGCCAGGCACGGCACGACGATGGCGGTGTTCCTGTCGGCCGCGCGGTCGGGACAGCTCACGCAGGAGCTGTTGGAGGGCGGCTATCCGACGTCGACGCCGGTCGTCGTCGCCCACCAGGTGACCTGGCCGGAGGAGCTGGTCGTGCGCTGCACGCTCGGCACGCTGGAGGAGACCGTCAAGGAGCACAAGCTCTGGAAGCACACGCTGTTCCTGGTGGGGCCGGCGCTGGCCGCGTCGGGGACGCGCTCGCACCTCTACCACCCGGGGCACTTCCACGGCTTCCGGCGGGCCGACCCGGCCGCCCGCAAGGCGCTGCGCGAGGAGCGGACCCGGGGCGCCGCGCGGTGATCACAGTCATCGGTACGGGGACGGGGACGCCGCTCTCCGCCGACTCCGTACGAGCCGTGTCCGAGGCGACGTTGGTCGTCGGCGGGCGTCGGCATCTTGAAGAGGCCGCGGCGAAGGCCTGGCTGCCGGAGCGGATCTCGCGGGTCGTACTCGGGCCGCTGGCACCGGCGCTGGACGTGATCGCGCGGCACCGTGCCGACGCGAGCGGCGGCCGTGTCGTGGTGCTGGCCTCGGGCGATCCGGGGCTGTTCGGGATCGTACGGGCGCTGGCCGGGCGCTTCGGGTCGGAGGCGCTGGACGTACGGCCGGCCGCCCCGTCCGTCGCCGTGGCGTTCGCCCGGATCGGTCTGCCGTGGGACGACGCGGTCGTCGTCAGCGCGCACGGACGCGACCTCCGTACGGCGGTCAACGTCTGTCGCGCGCACCCCAAGGTGGCCGTGCTGACCGGTCCGGGGGCGGGCCCGGCAGAGCTGGGGGCCGCGCTCGCGGACTCCGGGCTCCCGCGCACGCTCGTCGTCGCGTCGGCGCTGGGCGACCCGGACGGCGAACGGGTCGAGCAGCTGTCCCCCGCCGACGCGGCCGGCCGCGACTGGCCGGAGCCGCTGAGCGTGGTGCTGTGCCTGGACGACGTACGGGCGCGGGAGCACGCCCCGGTCCCCCGCACGCTGGCCGGCCGTGCGCCGGGGCCCGCGCGCTGGGCGCTGGGCGAGGAGGAGTTCGCGCACCGCGACTCGATGATCACCAAGTTCGAGGTGCGTGCGCTGGCACTGGCGAGGCTCGGGCCGAGGACGGGCGATCTGGTGTGGGACGTCGGCGCGGGCTCGGGGTCGGTGGCCGTGGAGTGCGCCCGGTTCGGCGCGGCGGCGATCGCGGTGGAGAAGTCGGCCGACGGCGTCGAGCGCGTCCGCGCCAACGCCTTGGCGCACGGCGTGGACGTTCAGACCGTGCACGGGTCCGCGCCGGCGGCGCTGTCCGGACTGCCGGATCCGGACGCCGTGTTCGTCGGTGGCGGGGGCCGTGAGCTGCCCGCCGTCGTCGCGGCGTGCGCGCGCCGGGCGAGCCGGACTGTCGTGGTGTCGGTGGCCGCGCTGGACCGGGTACCGGCGGTGCGGGAAGCGCTGTCCGGGGCCGGGTTCGCCACCGGCGGCGTACTGCTGCACTCCGCGCGGCTCGCCCCCCTGCCCGGCGACGTGACCCGGCTCGCGGGCACGAACCCCGTCTTCCTGCTGTGGGGCGACCGCCCCACTGATCCCCACCCTCCCCGAGGAGCGACCCAGTGATCGGCCTGATCTCCGCGACGGCGGCGGGAGCCGCGGCCCGCGACCGCCTGGCCACGGCCTGGCCGGGCCGTACCCGCGTCTACGACGGCCCGGTACGCGAGGCGGTGGAACGCGCGTTCGCCGAGTGCGAACAGTTGGTGTGCTTCCTGGCCACGGGGGCGACCGTACGGCTGCTGGCCCCGCTGCTGGCCGACAAGGCGACGGACCCGGGCGTCGTGTGTGTGGACGAGGCGGGGCGGTACGCGGTGTCGCTGCTCGGCGGCCACGGGGGCGGCGCCAACTCCCTGGCGACGGAGGTCGGTTCCGTCCTGGCCGCGACCCCGGTGATCACCACGGCGACGGACGCCACGGGCATCCCCGGACTCGACACCCTGGGCCTGCCGGTCGAGGGCGCGGTGGCGACGGTGACGCGCGCGATACTCGACGGCGCACCGGTGACGCTGCGCGCGGACGCGGTGTGGCCACTGCCACCGCTGCCGCCGAACGTGCGGCCGGGTGGGCCTCTTCCTTCGGAGCAGCCGGTATCGGCCCCGGCCGCGACGTCGGGGGACAGCGCCGCGCGGCTCCTCGTCACCGACCGGACCGTCCCCCTCGGGCCGACGGACGTCGCCCTTCGCCCGCCGTCGCTCGCCGTCGGTGTCGGCGCCAGCCGGGGCGCGGGCGTCGACGAGGTGTACGGGCTCGTCCTGGACGTCCTGCGCGACGCCGGGCTCTCGGCGCTCAGCGTCGCGGAGTTGGCGACCGTCGACGCCAAGGCGGACGAGCCCGGCATCGTCGGGGCGGCCGCCGCGTTCGGGGTGCCCCTCCGGACGTACCCGGCCGACGTGCTCGCCGCGATCGTCGTGCCCAACCCGTCGGACGCGCCGCTCGCGGCCGTCGGTACCCCGTCCGTCGCCGAGGCAGCCGCGCTCGCCGCCGGGCGGGGCGGTGAACTCCTCGTACCGAAGCGGAAGTCCAGCCCGGCGGGGCGGCCCGCGATGGCCACCTGCGCCGTCGTGCGCCGGGCCCCGCGCGGGCGGCTCGCCGTCGTCGGGCTCGGGCCGGGCGCGCGGGACCTGCTGACGCCGCGCGCCACGGCCGAGCTGCGGCGCGCGTCGGTGCTCGTCGGGCTCGACCAGTACGTCGACCAGATCAGGGACCTGCTGCGGCCCGGCACGCGCGTGCTCGAATCGGGGCTCGGGCGCGAGGAGGAGCGGGCCCGTACCGCCGTGACAGAGGCCCAGGCGGGCCATGCCGTCGCCCTCATCGGCAGCGGCGACGCGGGCGTGTACGCGATGGCGTCGCCCGCGCTCGCCGAGACGGCCGACGACATCGAGGTGGTCGGCGTACCGGGGGTGACGGCCGCGCTCGCCGCCGCCGCGATTCTCGGCGCGCCCCTGGGGCACGACCACGTCTCGATCAGCCTGTCCGACCTGCACACTCCGTGGGAGGTCATCGAGCGCCGCGTCCGCGCGGCGGCCGAGGCGGACATCGTCGTCACCTTCTACAACCCGCGCAGCCGCGGCCGGGACTGGCAGTTGCCCAAGGCGCTCGCCCTGCTGGCGGAGCACCGTACGGCGACGACGCCCGTCGGAGTCGTACGCAACGCGTCCCGCCCCGACGGCACCAGCCACCTCACCACGCTGGCCCGGCTCGATCCGGCGACGGTGGACATGATGACGGTGGTGACGGTGGGCAACACGGCTACGCGTGAGATCGCGGGCCGCATGGTGACGCCACGGGGCTACCGGTGGCAGTCGGAGGGAGCCCGATGAGCCAGGACACCGGTGGTCAGGCGCGTGTCGTCCATCCCATCGAGGAGGAGTCGTTCCGCCGGCTGCGCGCCCGCGTCGACACCTCGCACCTCGCGCCGCTGACCCGCGCGGTCGTGGAGCGCGTCATCCACTCGGCCGCCGATCCGGTGTATCTGACCGATCTGGTCTGCGACGAGGCGACGCTGTCCGCCGCGCACGGCGCGCTGCACGCGGGGGCGCCCGTCGTCGCCGATGTGGAGATGGTCGCCGCCGGGATCACCCGCCGCACCGCGGTGTGCCGTCTCAAGGAGGCCGTGTCGGGGCCGGGGCTGACCCGGTCAGCGCACGCGGTGCGCCTCGCGTACGAACAGGTCGGACCCGGCGCGATCTGGGTCATCGGCTGCGCGCCCACCGCACTGGAGGAGTTGCTGCTCCTGGACGCCGCGCCCGCGCTCGTAATCGGGCTCCCGGTCGGTTTCGTCGGCGCCGTCGAGTCCAAGGCCGCGCTGCGCGAGAGCGGACTTCCGGCGGTGTCCAACATCTCGGAGAAGGGCGGCTCCGCCGTGGCCGCCGCCGCGCTCAACGCCCTGCTCTACCACCCGTACGACCCGCCCCACCCGCACCAGCTCGCCAAGGAGAACGCGTGACCACCCCTCGACCCGCACTGCTCATCGCCGGCCACGGCACCAGGGACGCCGGGGGCGCCGAGGCCTTCCGGGAGTTCGTACGGGAGTTGGGCAGGCGCCACCCCGAACTGCCCGTCGCCGGGGGCTTCATCGAGTTGTCGGCGCCGCCCATCGGGGACGCCGTGGCCGAACTCGTCGAGCGCGGCGTCACACGGTTCGCCGCCGTCCCGCTGATGCTGGTGTCCGCCGGGCACGCCAAGGGCGACATACCGGCCGCGCTGAAGCGCGAGAAGGAGCGCCACCCGGGGATCTCGTACACCTACGGCCGTCCCCTGGGCCCGCACCCGGGGCTGCTCACGGTCCTCGAACGGCGCCTGGACGAGGCGTCGGCGAAGCTGACGGACTACGACGGCGACAGGTCCGAGGTGACCGTGCTGCTCGTGGGGCGCGGCTCGACCGACCCCGACGCCAACGCGGAGGTCCTGAAGGCGGCGCGGCTTCTTTGGGAGGGTCGCGGTTACGCGGGCGTGGAGACGGCCTTCGTGTCGCTGGCCGCGCCGGACGTGCCGAGCGGACTCGACCGCTGTGTACGGCTCGGGGCGCGCCGGATCGTGGTGCTGCCGTACTTCCTGTTCACCGGGATCCTGCCGGAGCGGGTGGTGCGGCAGACGCGGGAGTGGGCGGCGGCGCATCCGGAGACGGAGGTCGCGTCGGCCGATGTGGTCGGGCCCACCGAGGAGTTGCTGGACCTGGTCATGGAGCGCTACCGCGAGGCGGTCCAGGGCGATCTGCGGATGAACTGCGACTCGTGCGTCTACCGCGTCGCGCTGCCCGGCTTCGAGGACAAGGTGGGGGCGCCGCAGCAGCCGCACTTCCACCCGGACGACGACGGTCATGACCACGGCGGGCACGGGCACCACCACGGCCACGGCAGTCATGCGCACGCGCGCTGACGCCCACGAAGTGGGCCGTCACGATCTGCGGCACCACGGCGACGCCGAGGTACGGGACGACGGCGCGGACCTGACCGACCTCGCGGTCAACGTCCGCCCCGGCACACCGCCGGACTGGCTGCGGGAGCGGATCGCCGCGTCGCTCACCGGTCTCGCGGCCTATCCGGACGGGCGCGCGGCGCGGGCCGCCGTCGCCGCGCGGCACGGGCTGCCGGTGGAGTGCGTGCTACTGACGGCGGGCGTCGCGGAGGCGTTCGTCCTGCTCGCCCGCGCCGTCGCGGCGCGCCGCCCGGTCGTGGTGCATCCGCAGTTCACGGAGCCGGAGGCGGCGCTGCTCGGCGCCGGCCACACGGTGCGGCGTGTGCTGCTCGACGCCGGCGCGGGCTTCCGGCTGGATCCGGCGGCCGTCCCCGAGGACGCGGATCTGGTGGTGGTCGGCAATCCGACGAACCCGACGTCCGTGCTGCACCCGGCGGCCGACCTCCGCCGACTGGCGCGTCCGGGGCGGACGCTGGTGGTGGACGAGGCGTTCATGGACGCGGTGCCCGGGGAGCCGGAGGCCCTGGCGGGACGCCGGGACGTGCCGGGACTCGTGGTGCTGCGCAGCCTGACCAAGACGTGGGGGCTGGCCGGTCTGCGGATCGGCTACGTCCTGGCGGATCCGGCGACCGTCACGACGCTCGGGGCCGCCCAGCCGCTCTGGGCGGTCTCGACACCGGCGCTCGCCGCCGCCGAGGCGTGCATGACACCCGCCGCGCTGGCGGAGGCCGAGACGGCCGCGCGGCGTACGGCGGCGGACCGGGCCCATCTGCTGGCCGGACTGGCCGAGTTCGAGGGTGTGCGCGCCGTGGAGCCGGCGGCGGGGCCCTTCGTCCTCGTACGGATGGAGTCGGCCGACTCCGTACGGGACCACCTGCGCGCCCTGGGCTTCGCGGCGCGGCGCGGCGACACGTTCCCGGGGCTCGGCCCGCGGTGGCTACGGCTCGCGGTACGGGACCGGACGACGACGGACCGCTTCCTGCGGGCACTGGACAAGTCCCTGTCGGCGGTCCGCGCCTGAGGGACGCCGTGGCCGGGCCGGTTCGCCCGCAAGCGCGGGGACAAGGCGCTTGAGGGCGAACCGGCCCGATCCGTCAGCTCCTGCCGCGCGCCCGCACCAGCACCATCGCGCCGCCGCCCACCGCGAGCAGCAGCACGGCGCCGCCCGCCAGGTACGGCGTCGTGGAACTGCCGCCCGTCTCCGCGAGGTTCTCGGTGGTCGGCTCCTCGGCGGTCTGCGGCTCGACGCCCTCCTTCTCCGGTTCCGGCTGCTCGGGCTTCACCGGTGCGGCGGGCGCCTCGCAGGTGGCCTCGGCGAGTGTGAGGGTGCCCTGGACGTCGGCGACGTTCAGCTTGAGCGGGTTCACCGCGACCTTCAGTTCGAGCGCGGTCGCGGCGGCGGTGCGGGACGTGGTCCGCGTCTTCGACAGGTCGAGCGTCACCTCGCCGACGCCCGGCACCTCGACGCGGGTCGGCCCGGCCGCGGAGAGCGTGACCTTCTTGCCCAGGACGGTGACGGTGCCCAGCAGATTCGATTCAGCAACGGGCTTGGCGCCGGCCTCGCAGACCGCCTTCGAGGTGACTTCCTGGACCTCGATGAGCGAGAGCAACGGCAGCCCCGGCACATGCACCTTGGCGTGGGCGATGTTGGCGTAGCCCTCGGCCTTGCGCTCGTCGACCGTGGCCCGCGCGGTGGCGACGTCGGCGCGCAGCACGGTGAAGGGCCTGCCCTTGTCGACCCCGTCGAGTTCGACGGTCAGCGCGGTCCTGTCGGCGTCGGCCGGGGCCTGCACCTCGTTGAGCGCCGCCCGCAGCGGCACGTTGACCGACTTGTTGAGCAGGGACACGTCGAGCCCGGTCCGCAGAACGACCGCGCCCGCCTTGCCCTTTCCCGAGGTCGTTCCGGTTCCTCCGGTGGCCTGCGCCGGGGCGGCGAGCACGACCGGTCCGGCGACCAGCGCCACGGCGGCGGCAAGCGCGGCGGAACGGCGTGCGGGCATGCGGAAGACATTGCTGTTCAAGATGGTGGAACCCCCACAGAGTTACGACGTCGCCGACCGGCCCGCACGGGGACACGTGGGCGGCTGCGGCGACCGAGACACCGGAATCCTCACCCACCGAGAGTGAACTGGCGGACACCTGGGGTGAGTTCACTCCAAAGTGGGGTTTCCGTGTCTACGTTCGAATCGGCGGGTACGGGCGTTCCTTCAGGCCACCCGCACGGGGGGCGTAAGGTCGCGTACCAGCCTGTTTCGGTGGGCGTACGGCGCACGCCACCCCGTCAACGCGGCTCCCAACCGTCCTGCCCGGCCGTCTACTTGAGCGTGTCGGCGAAGCTGACCCGCACCGCGACGATGGCACCCGATGCGTCGAAGTCGGCAGACACCGGGAAGTAACCGTCGCCCCAACTCGTCATCGCGCAGAGAAGCCGAGCATCGCCGATATCCGCGGTGCCGGCCCCGACGTCAGAGGCGCGAACCTGTCGCATGACCTGCCAGTGATGGGAGTGGGGCCGGAAGTCCACCATCATCCGGTGCCCGGTCTCCTCCTTCCAGCTCTGCACGGCCCGGGCCTTCTCCATCGCCTCCGCCACGGCCAACCCGGTCCACCCGCGGACCCCGTCCTCACCGGGTTCGCCCAGTTCAGGTGCCGCGAACGTCGCCCCGGCCTCGTCCGCGGCAGCACCCCAGAACGCGACGTCGGCCAAGCCGTCCACCGGCTCGTCGTGCTGCCAGGCGTTCAGGGCGTCGGCATCGCCGAAGAGCACCCGGGCCCAGTCGACGCCGACGTCACCCAGCGGCACCGATGACTCCACCGGGGCGTCGCTCATCCGGACCGTCATCTCCGACCAGCGCGACCCGACACCGTCGCCGGAGTCGCCCCGCGAAGCCAGTACCGGCAGATGCCGGTCGCGAGGCACCCCGCCCACCGCGACGACGGGCACCCCGAACATGGTGAAACCGCCGCCGCCTTCGGCGGCTGTCCGGCGCACGCGGTGGGCGTGCGGTTCGCGGCTCGGGAGCGCTTCCAGGCGCGCGTCCAGGCCGGCGACTAGGCAGTGCTCCTCGAACAGCGACCCGAACGCCGCCGTCCGGGAGGCCGGGATGTCATGAAGCATCGCGCCCGGCTGCCGGTCGAATCCGCGGACCGCCGCTGACGCGTCCGGGCCGACCACGGCGAAGTCGACCGAGTCGAGGACATCGCCGGCCGTTGCCGCGTCGTCGACGCCGAGAAGAGCGGGATCGATCTCCGCCGGCGACCGCTCTCCGCTCCACAACCCCAGATGACCGCCGTCGACGACGACCAGGATTCCCGACGGACAGTTGATCTCACCGAGCCTGAAGATCTCTTCCATGCCGCGGGAGTTTATTGCCGCTCCCTCCCGCCAGTACCGGCGGCCCGGGTCGATCCCGGCACCGACCTCAGCCCACGACCCGCCCGTTCAGCACGATCCGCCGCGGCTGCGCCAGCACCCGCACATCCGCCCTCGGGTCCTCGTCGAACACCACCAGGTCGGCCGGAGCGCCCTCCTCAAGGCCCGGGCGGCCCAGCCAGGCCCGCGCACCCCATGCCGTCGCCGACAGTGCCTCCAGCGGCGGAATACCGGCTTTCACCAACTCCGCGACCTCGTCGGCCACCAGACCGTGCGCCAGGGAGCCGCCCGCGTCCGTGCCGACGAAGACCGGGATCCCCGCGTCGTACGCGTCGCGCACCGTGTCGTAACGGCGTTCGTGCAGTCGCCGCATATGGGCCGACCAGCGTGGGAACTTGGACTCGCCGCCGGCGGCGAGTGCCGGGAAGGTGGCGATGTTGACCAGCGTCGGGACGATCGCGACACCGCGCTCGGCGAAGAGCGGGATCAGGTCGCCGGTGAGGCCCGTCGCGTGCTCGATGCAGTCGATCCCGGCCTCGACCAGATCGCGCAGCGCGACCTCGGCGAAGCAGTGCGCCGTCACCCGGGCGCCGAGCCGGTGCGCCTCGGCGATCGCCGCCTCGACCTCGCCGCGCGGCCAGCACGCGGTCAGGTCCCCCGCCTCGCGGTCGATCCAGTCGCCGACGAGCTTGACCCACCCGTCACCGCGCCGGGCCTCCTGGGCGACGAAGGCGACGAGGTCGCCCGGTTCGATCTCGTGGGCGAAGTTACGGATGTAGCGGCGGGTCCGCGCGATGTGCCGGCCGGCCCTGATGATCTTCGGCAGATCGTCGCGGCCGTCGATCCAGCGGGTGTCGGACGGCGATCCCGCGTCGCGCAGCAGCAGCGTGCCGGCCTCCCGGTCCGTGAGCGCCTGCTTCTCGCTCGTCGCCTCGTCCACCGGGCCGTGGGTGTCCAGACCGACATGGCAGTGGGCGTCCACCAGGCCGGGCACGGCCCAGCCGACCACGGTGCGGACGTCACGCGCGCCGGAGGGGCGCTCGTAGGTCGTCCGCCCGTCCACGACCCACAGCTCGTCCCTGACGTCGTCGGGGCCGACGAGCACCCGCCCCTTCACATGCAGCACCGCGCGATCACTCCTGGGACTCATGGGCCGAACTTTACGAGGCGCTGAGTACCCTCGACGAGGGAGTGTCCGAACACCGTTCGAGCGGCATGAACACACCCCCGCGCCCACCCCGTAGAACACAGCACCGCCCGGCCCACCGGCCGGCCCGAACCGACCCGAAGAGAGCACCGCCGTGACCCACCCGCTGCTGGACCTCGCCCCCCTCACCCCCGCCCACTTCGCGGCCGTCGAGCGACGGGTCGCGGCCCTGCTCGACACCGAGCAGGACGTGGTGATCACGCAGGGCGAGGCGCTGCTTCCTTTGGAGGGCTGTGTCCGCGGCGGCGCCCGCGCCGGTTCGACCGCGCTGAACGTCGTCACCGGACCGTACGGCCAGACCTTCGGCGACTGGCTGCGCGACTGCGGCGCGACGGTCGTGGACCTGGAAGTGCCCTTCCACGCCGCGGCCACCGCCGAGCAGGTCGAGCGCGCCCTGGCGGAGCACCCGGAGATCGACTTCGTCTCCCTGGTCCACGCGGAGGCGGCCACCGGCAACACCAACCCCGTGGCCGAGATCGGCGCGGCCGTCCGCGCCCACGGGGCGCTGTTCATGCTGGACGCCGTCGCGTCCGTGGCCGCCGAGCCGCTGCTGCCCGACGCCTGGGGCGTCGACCTGTGCGTGATCGGCGCGCAGAAGGCCATGGGCGGGCCCGCCGGAGTCTCGGCCGTGTCGGTGAGCGCCCGCGCGTGGGAGCGGCTGGCCACGAACCCGGGGGCGCCGCGCCGCTCGTACCTCTCGCTCCTCGACTGGAAGGAGCGCTGGATCGACACCGGCCGCAAGGCTCTGCCGCACGCCCCCGCCCAGCTGGAGATGCTGGCCCTGGACGCCTGCCTGGAGCGCATCGAGGCGGAAGGGCTCACCACCCGAATGGCGGCACACGCGTCGGCCGCCGCGGCCACCCGCGCGGGCGCGCTCGCGCTCGGCGGCGGTCTTGAGCCGTACGTGTACTCCGCGCGGGACGCGGCGCCGGTGGCGACCACGCTGCGCACCCCCGCGGGGACGGACGCCGCCGGGCTGGTCGCGCGGGCCCTAGCGGCCGATCCGTCGCTGCCCCTGATCGCCGGGGGCGGGGCGCTGGCCAAGGAGATGATCCGGGTCAACCACTACGGCTCCGACGCCACCCCCGCCGCGGTGCGGGCCTCGATCACCGCGCTGGGCGGCGTGCTCGCCGGGGCGGGCGCCGAGGTGAATGTCGCGGCGGCCGAGAAGGCAGTATCCGACAACTTCCCCGACAACGCATCCTGAATACAAAGCAGGCGTTAATTCGAGAATACGGGAACGCATTCTTCTCCGCACAGCTTCCCGTATTCGTCTGCCCGCTTTTTCTGATCCTAAACACTAAGGTTTCAACAACGGCTACAGCGTAATTCCGGCGCGGGTCGAGAGCGTTACGCATATGTGACCGAGTACACAAGCGCGCCCGTCTTGCACCAAATCTGCCGGTCAAACCGTCACAGACCACCTCTGTGTCGCGCGGCGCACGCGCTCGCGTGATAACACAGATCAGGTCTGCGCCCAACCCCTGCCGACGATGCGATTTCTGAATTAGCTCGGTAAATTCAATAGACATGACTGCCGCCCAAGCAGACCTTGCAGGTGTCCGAAGCGAATTCACGCGATCCATCAGGATCGACGCCCCACGAGTGGAGGACGGAGCCGCGATCTGGCGCATCGCCCGCGACTCCGAGGTACTGGACCTGAACTCCTCGTACAGCTATCTGCTGTGGTGTCGTGACTTCGCCGCGACCTCCGTCGTGGCCCGCGACACCGCCTCAGGGGCCGACGGGACCCCCCGGACCGACGGGACTCCCATCGGGTTCGTCACGGGTTACGTCAGGCCCGAGCGCCCCGAGGCCCTGGTCGTCTGGCAGGTGGCCGTCGACCGTGCCCACCGGGGCAAGGGTCTCGCCGGGACCCTGCTCGACGCACTCACCCGGCGGGTCACCGAGGAGCAGGGGATCACCTCTGTCGAGACGACCGTCACGCCCGACAACACCGCGTCGGACCGTATGTTCCACGCCTACTCCGAGCGTCATGGCGCGACCCTGGAGCGCGAAGTGCTCTTCGACGGGGATCTCTTCCCCGACGGCGGGCACCAGCCCGAGGTGCTGTACCGGATCGGCCCGCTCACGACCTGAGCCCGCGCCGTCCCCCTCCGACCCTCACTCCTCTTCTCCCACACCCTTCAGGAGACCGCTGTGACCATCACCCCGCCTGCCCTGAGTGTCTTCGAGACCCTTGAATCCGAGGTACGCAGCTACTGCCGCGGCTGGCCGGCCGTGTTCGACCGCGCGCAGGGGAGCCGCCTCACCGACGAGGACGGCCACAGCTACCTCGACTTCTTCGCCGGCGCCGGTTCACTCAACTACGGGCACAACAACCCCGTACTGAAACGCGCCCTGATCGACTACATCGAGCGCGACGGCATCACCCACGGCCTGGACATGGCGACCACCGCGAAACGCGCCTTCCTGGAGTCGTTCCAGAACGTGGTGCTGCGCCCGCGCGACCTTCCGTACAAGGTGATGTTCCCCGGCCCCACGGGCACCAACGCCGTCGAGTCGGCGCTCAAGCTGGCGCGCAAGGTGAAGAACCGCGAGTCGATCGTGTCCTTCACGAACGCCTTCCACGGCATGTCGCTGGGCTCGCTCGCCGTCACCGGCAACGCCTTCAAGCGGGCCGGGGCCGGCATCCCGCTGGTCCACGGCACCCCGATGCCGTTCGACAACTACTTCGACGGGCAGGTCCCGGACTTCCTGTGGTTCGAGCGGCTGCTCGGCGACCAGGGCTCCGGGCTCAACAAGCCCGCGGCCGTCATCGTCGAGACGGTGCAGGGCGAGGGCGGCATCAACGTCGCCCGCGCAGAGTGGCTGCGCGCGCTCGCCGCGCTGTGCGAGCGGCAGGACATGCTGCTGATCGTCGACGACATCCAGATGGGCTGCGGGCGTACCGGCGGGTTCTTCTCCTTCGAGGAGGCCGGCATCACCCCCGACATCGTCACGCTGTCGAAGTCCATCAGCGGCTACGGCCTGCCGATGGCGCTGACGCTCTTCAAGCCGGAGCTGGACATCTGGGAGCCCGGCGAGCACAACGGCACGTTCCGCGGCAACAACCCGGCCTTCGTGACGGCCGCCGCCGCGCTGAACACGTACTGGGCCGACGGCCAGATGGAGAAGCAGACGCTGGCGCGCGGCGAGCAGGTCGAGCGCGCGCTGCTGGCTATCGTCGACGAGTGCGAGCCGGACAGTGTGAGCTTCCGCGGCCGCGGCCTGGTCTGGGGCATGGAGTTCAAGGACAAGCCGCGCGCGACCGCGATCTGCCGTCGCGCCTTCGAGCTGGGGCTCCTGCTGGAGACCTCCGGCCCGGAGAGCGAGGTCGTGAAGCTGCTTCCCGCGCTGACCGTCACGCCCGAGGAACTGGACGAGGGCCTGCGCACCCTGGCCCGCGCCGTACGCGAGACCGCCTGATCCCACAGGTCTCCCCTGGGGGCCGGGTCTGACCCGGCCCCCAGGGGGCACCCGTACAGGGCACGACCACAGCACCGCAGCACAGAAGGGTCCTAGTCACCGTGATCGTCCGATCGTTCAGGGACATCGAGAACACCGACCGCCACGTGAAATCCGCGTCGGGCACCTGGGAGAGCAAGCGCATCGTGCTCGCCAAGGAGAGGGTCGGCTTCTCCTTGCACGAGACCGTGCTCTACGCGGGCACCGAGACGTCGATGTGGTACGCGAACCACATCGAGGCCGTGCTGTGCGTGGAGGGCGAGGCCGAACTCACCAACGACGACACCGGCGAGACCCACTGGATCTCCCCCGGCACGATGTATCTGCTCAACGGCCACGAGAAGCACACGCTCCGGCCGAAAACCGACTTCCGATGTGTCTGCGTCTTCAACCCGCCGGTGACAGGGCGGGAGGACCATGACGAGAACGGCGTTTACCCGCTGCTGACCGAGGAGGGCTGAATCACGATGACCACCACCGCCCCTGCACGCACCGACCTGTACCCGACCCGTGGCGTGGGTGAGGTGACCACCCCGCGCCAGGACCCCGTCGTCTGGTCGCCGCCCGGCACCCCCGGCCCGGTCGACGCGGCCGGTCTCGCGGGTCTGGAGCGGGACGGGTTCCTCACCGTCGACCAGCTGATCCGCCCCGACGAGGTGTCGCTCTACCGCGACGAGCTCGACCGGCTGATCACCGACCCGGCGGTCCGGGACGACGACCGCTCGATCATCGAGCCCAAGTCGAGGGACGTACGGTCGGTGTTCGAGGTCCACAAGCTCAGCGAGATCTTCGCCGGTCTGGTCCGCGACGAGCGTGTGGTGGGGCGGGCCCGGCAGATCCTCGGCTCGGACGTGTACGTCCACCAGTCCCGTATCAACGTGAAGCCGGGCTTCGGTGCCTCGGGCTTCTACTGGCACTCGGACTTCGAGACGTGGCACGCCGAGGACGGCCTGCCGAACATGCGGACCGTCTCCGTGTCGATCGCGCTGACCGAGAACTACGACACCAACGGCGGCCTGATGATCATGCCCGGGTCGCACAAGACCTTCCTGGGCTGCGCGGGCGAGACGCCGAAGGACAACTACAAGCAGTCGCTGAAGATGCAGGACGCCGGGACGCCGTCGGACGAGGCGCTGACCGGCTTCGCCGAGCAGCACGGCATCAAGCTGTTCACGGGCAAGGCCGGTGCGGCGACGTGGTTCGACTGCAACTGCATGCACGGCTCGGGTGACAACATCACCCCGTTCCCGCGCAGCAACGTCTTCATCGTGTTCAACAGCGTCGAGAACACGGCGGTCGAGCCGTTCGCGGCGCCCGCCCCGCGGCCGTCGTTCATCGGCTCCAGGGACTTCACGCCGGTCCGCTGAGGACGCGTACGCGCGGGGCCCGGTCTTCCCGACCGGGCCCCGTGCGTCTGTGTTCAGCCCGCGAGGACGTCCAGCGCGCGGTCCACGTCCGCCGTCGAGTTGTACAGATGGAACGCGGCGCGCAGATTGCCCGCGCGGACCGCCACCTTCACACCCGCCGCCACGAGCCGGGGCTGCAGGTCACCGAGGCCGGGAACGGCCACGACGGTGGAGCCCGCGGCGGCGACCGGCTCGTGCCCCAGGGAGACCAGGCCCGCCCGGAAGCGGTCGGCGAGCGCCGTGACGTGGGTGTGGATCCGCTCGACGCCGATCTCCTCCAGCAGGGCCAGGGACTGTTCGGCGCCGTGGTAGGCGAGGAAGGCCGTCGGCTCGTCGAACCGCCGCGCCGAGTGGGCGAGTTGCTCGACGGGGCCGTACGTGCTCGCCCAGATGTCCTCGCCCGAGACCCACCCCGCGTGGATGGGCACCAGGCTCTCCTGGGCCTCCTCGGTGACGGTCAGGAACGAGGTACCGCGCGGGCTCACCAGGAACTTGTAGCCGCCGGCGACGGTGTAGTCGTACGCCGCCGCGTCGACGGGCAGCCAGCCGGCCGCCTGTGTGACGTCGAGCAGCGTACGGGCGCCGTGCGCGGCGGCGGCGGCCCGTACCGCCGGCAGATCGGCGATCCGGCCGTCGGCGGACTGGACGGCGGATACGGCCACCAGCGCGGTTCCGGGCCGTACCTCGTCGGCCAGCGACTCCAGTGGCACGTACCGCGGCTTGAGATCGCCGCGTACGGCGAAGGGCGTGACGACGGAGCTGAACTCGCCCTCGGCCATGAGGACTTCGCTGCCCGGCGGCACCGACGCGGCGATCAGACCGACATGGACCGTCACGGAGCCGCCGACGGCCACCCGCCCGGCGGGCACCCCCACGAGGCGGCCGAACGAGGCGCGGGCCGCGTCCACCGACTCGAAACTGCCCGCGCCGTCGCGCTGCCCCGCGCCGTTCTCGGTGGCCAGCGTCCGTACCGCTTCGACGGCCCGGCGCGGGAGCAGACCGCAGGTCGAGGTGTTCAGATACGTCGTCTCCGGCACGAACTCGGCGCCACCCAAAGTGTCCATGTCCTCACCCTGGGACCCGCGTCTTCCCTAGTCAATTGCGCATTTCTGAGGGGAACACCCAAGAGATCCTTATGAATGGCTGTGGGCCCCGGGAATCGCGCAGGCCCCGTCCGCGTCGCAGGTGACAGCCGCGTTGTCACCGACGGGCGTGATCGCGCGCCCCTGCCACGCCTGCTCCAGCGCCTGGGTGAAGACCTCGGCGGGCTGGCCGCCCGAGACGCCGTAGCGCCGGTCGAGGACGAAGAAGGGCACACCGGTCGCGCCCAGCTCCGCCGCCTCCCGCTCGTCGGCCCGTACGTCGTCGGCGAACGCGTCCGGGTCGGCGAGGAGCACGCGTGTCTCGGCCTCGTCCAGTCCCGCCTCCACCGCGAGGTCGACCAGCGTCTCGGTGTCGTAGACCGAGCGCTCCTCGGCGAAGTTCGCCCGGTAGAGGACGTTCAGCAACGCGTCCTGCCGGCCGCGCACCTTGGCCAGATGCAGCAGCCGGTGAATGTCGAACGTGCTGCCGTGGTCCCGGTCGCCGACGCGGTAGCCGAGGCCTTCGGAGCGCGCCTGCGAGGCGACCTGCTCCTCCATGGCGAGGGCTTCCTGCCGGGACCGCCCGTACTTGGTGGCGAGCATGTCGACCACGGAAGCGACCTCGCCCTTGGCGTGCCCCGGGTCCAGCTCGAAGGACCGGTGCACCACCTCGACGTCGTCGCGGTGCGCGAAGGATTCGAGCCCCTTCTCGAACCGGGCCTTCCCTATGTAGCACCAAGGACAGGCGATGTCGCTCCAGATCTCCACACGCATGTGTCTGCTTCTCTCCAGGCCGGGTCGGTGCGGAGCCTGCCTCCGCTACCAACCGCAACCCCTCGGCCGCGCCACCCATTCCCGACGTCCCGCACCGGCCTCACCGCTCCCCCGCCGAGACCCGGCGCACCACGCTGAGCAGGTACTCCTTGCGGTTGAGCGGGTCGTGGTCCGTGCGGGAGCGGGTCGGGGGTTCGCCCTGGACCGGTTGGTGGTGGGCGAACGACGCCTCCAGGACGCCCTCGCCGCTCGTGAGCGTCGGGAGCAGTTGTTCGAGCGCGTGGACCTGGGCCGCCGGGATCTCGCCCTCCACCACGTACGACGACCCGCGCACCGACGGCGTGTGCGGTACCGCGCGGCGGCGGACCAGGGCGGGCAGGACCGTGCCGTAGGTGTCGGCCGGGACGTCGAGGCGGAAGTGGTGCATCGGTTCGCACACGATCGTGCCCGCGTCCCGCAGAGCGGCCATCAGGACCAGCGGGGTCAGCAGGCGGAAGTCGCCGCCCGTGCTGGACATGCTCTTGTCGAACGTGCCGTGGGCGTGGCTCTGCCGGGGCGCGTAGCCGCTGCGCGTCAGTACGACGACGCAGTCGGGGATCGCCCATCCGTACAGCCCTTCGCCCAGGGTGGCGCGCACGGTGTCCTCGATGGCTTTCATGAACGCGTACGGCATGGAGCCGAGTTCGACCTCCAGCCGGAACTCCACACCGCCGCCGGGCGGGGCTGGTTCGACCCGGAGGCCGACGGTCGCGAGGAACGGATTGGGTTCCTTTCCCATGATCTCCGCGGCGCTTCCCTCGCCGGCGATCCTTTCGACGCAGATCGTCGTCGTCTCGCGGAAGGTGACATCGACGCCGTATTCGTCGGCGAGTGTCGCCTGGATGACTTCTTTCTGCACCTCGCCGTAGAGCGACACGGAGATCTCCTGCCGGATCTCGTCCTGCCGCAGATTGATCAGCGGGTCCTGCTCGGCGAGTTGGGTGAGCGCCGCGTGCAGCGCGCCCTTGTCGGTCCCCTCGCGCGGGGCGACGACCGTCTCCAGCGACGGCGGGGAGAAGTGGTGACGGGCGGCGGCGACCGCCGCCGGGTCGCCGATCACGTCGCCGATCCGGATGTCACCGAGCCCCCAGAGCTTGCCGATCCGGCCCGCGCCGACGGACGCGCGGCGCACCGACGAGCCGTCGTCGAAGACGCTGATCGCGGTGACCTTGCCCTCGGTGTCCCCGATCGGCAGCCGGTCGCGCACCCGCAGCGCGCCGGAGAACATCCGGACGTACGCGATCTTCTCGCCGGCCGTGCCGCGCTCGACCTTGAAGACGGTGCCCGAGACCGGGCCCCGCTCGTCGCCCGCCGTGGCAGGCAGCAGCTCCCTGACGGCGCCGGTGAGTGTGTCCACGCCCGCGCCCGACATGGCGGAGCCGAAGAACACCGGGTGGACGAGCGCCCGTCCGGTCTGGGCGGCCAGTTCACGGCGGAGCCTGTCGTACGTGAGACGGGCCGGGTCCTCGACGTACGCGGCCAGGAAGGCGTCGTCCTGTTCGGCCAGCCGCTCGGCCACGGGTCCGGTCGCGGAGAAGGCCGGGTCCGCTGCTCCGTACGGGGTGAAGTCGGCTTCCCTGGTGCCGAGTCGGCGTACCGATCCCATCGGGACGATCGCGGGCGTCAGCTTCTCGGCCAGGTCGCGCAGGAGGTCGTCGTGGCGGGCGCCGACGCGGTCGATCTTGTTCACGAAGACGAGCGTGGGGATGCGCAGCCGGCGCAGCGTCCGCATCAGGACGCGCGTCTGCGCCTGGACACCTTCGACGGCCGAGACGACCAGGACGGCGCCGTCAAGGACGCTCAGCACTCTTTCCACCTCGGCGATGAAATCCGGGTGGCCGGGGGTGTCGATCAGATTGACGGTGATGTCGTCGACGGCGAACGACACGACGGCGGACTTGATGGTGATGCCGCGTTGACGTTCGAGGGCCAGCGAATCGGTCTGGGTGTTTCCGTCGTCGACACGGCCGATCTCGTCGATGACTCCGGCGGCGTGCAGCAGCCGCTCGGTCAGGCTGGTCTTACCGGCGTCTACGTGCGCCAGGATTCCGAGGTTGAGCGTACGCGTACTCACTGAGCGTCATGTCCTTCGAATAGGCAGGAATTCCCTTCTGCTGGATGGACATCGACGCTCGGCGCATGACGGCTCCTCGACTGCTTGACGGATCGGCCGCTCGGCCGACGTCGCGGAGTACAGCAAACCCCCGGCCCGCCCGGCAAGCGATTTACCGGGCGGTCGGGGGCGGTGGTCGTGCTGGGTTGACGCGTTACGAGGCGGTCGCGGGCTCCGCGCGGCCGTCGACGCGGCGCGGCAGGCCGGTCGGGTTGTCGTCGCGCAGCTCCGGGGGGAGCAGCGCGGCGGGGGTGGACTGGTAGGTGACGGGCCGCAGCCAGCGCTCGATCGCCGTGGCGCCGACGGACGTCGACGTGGAGGTGGACGCCGGGTAGGGGCCGCCGTGCTGCTGCGCGGGGGCGACGGCGACGCCGGTGGGCCAGCCGTTGACGAGGACGCGGCCCGCGAGCGGCGTCAGGTCGGCGAGCAGCCGCGCGGCGCCGGAGTCCGCGTCCTCGGCCTCGCCGTCGGCGAGGTGCAGCGTGGCGGTGAGGTTGCCGGGGAGCCGGGCCAGGACGGCGCCGACCTCGGCGTCGGAGCCGTACCGCGCGACGACGGTCACGGGGCCGAAGCACTCCTCCAGCAGGAGGTCGTGCGGTCCGTCGGCGGCCAGGCGCTGGGCCGGTACGGTCAGATAACCCGCGCTGACGGTGTGGTCGCCGCCGGCGCCCGGGGTGATCGGGGCCGCCACGTCGGGGAGTTCGGCCCGTTCGCGTACGCCCGCGACGAACGCGTCGCGCATCCGGTGGTCGAGCATCACGCCGGGCTCGGTCTCGCTGACCGCCGTCGTCAGCGACTTGAGCAGGCTGTCGCCGGCGTCACCGGTCGGGACGAGCACGAAGCCGGGCTTGGTGCAGAACTGGCCCTCGCCGAGTGTCATCGAGCCGGCCAGCCCGGCGCCGATCTGCTCGGCGCGCTCGGCCGCGGCGGCCTCGGTGATCACGACGGGGTTGAGCGAGCCGAGTTCGCCGTGGAAGGGGATCGGTGTGGGGCGGGCCGCCGCGGCGTTGAAGAGGGCGCGTCCGCCGCGTACGGAACCGGTGAATCCGGCCCCGGCGACCAGCGGGTGCTTCACCAGCTCCACACCGGCCTCGAAGCCGTGCACCAGGACCACCACGTCCTCGGGCAGGCCCACCTGTGCCGCGGCCCTGCGCAGCGTGGCGGCGCAGATCTCGGAGGTGGCGGGGTGGTCGGGGTGCACCTTGACGACCACGGGGCAGCCGGCGGCGAGCGCGCTCGCCGTGTCACCGCCCGGGACGGAGAAGGCGAAGGGGAAGTTGCTCGCCGAGTAGACGGCGACGACGCCGAGCGGCACCTTCCAGCGCCGCATGTCGGGCCAGGGCGGCGTGCGGTCGCCGTCGGCGTGGTCGATGCGTACGTCGAGGAAGGCGCCCTCGTCCACGACGTCGGCGAAGGCCCTCAACTGGGCGGTCGTGCGCGCGAGTTCGCCGGTGAGCCGGACCGGCCCCAGGGCGGTCTCGGCGTCCGCCGCCTCGATGACGAACGCGCCCGATTCGTCGAGCAGGTCCGCCGCCGTACGCAGAAGCGCCGCACGCGCGGTACGGTCGGCGAGCGCGGGCCGGGTGGCGTACGCGCGACGTACTTCGCGGTCGACCTCCTCGGCCGTGGCCTCGACCGCGACCTGCTCACGCGGCTTCCCGGTTCGGGGGTCGACACTCCAGACTGGTGCTGCTGCCACCGCGGCTTCCTTCCACTTCCTGTGCCGTCCGCTGTCATCACCGAGGTGCTGTTCGGTATTCTGAACAAAGTTCCTGATGATGAATCCATGGGAACTCTATTTCCGTGCGTTCTGTGTGGTCAAGAGTGGTCAAGATAGGGGCGAGGGACGATGTCGGCTGCGGAAACCGGTGGTGCACAGGTCAAGTCCGCTGTGCGGACGGTGGAATTGCTGGAGTACTTCGCCGGACGCCCCGGTATGCACTCGCTCGCCGTGGTGCAGGAGGCGGTCGGCTACCCCAAGTCCAGTCTCTACATGCTGCTGCGGACCCTGGTCGAGCTGGGCTGGGTGGAGACGGACGCGACGGGCACGCGGTACGGCATCGGTGTACGGGCGCTGCTGGTCGGCACGTCGTACATCGACGGTGACGAGGTGGTGGCCGCCGCCCGCCCCACCCTGGACCGGCTCTCCGACGACACGACGGAGACCATCCACCTGGCGCGTCTCGACGGCACGAACGTCGTCTACCTCGCCACCCGCCAGTCGCAGCACTATCTGCGCCCCTTCACCCGCGTCGGGCGCCGGCTGCCCGCGCACTCCACCTCGCTCGGGAAGGCGCTGCTCGCGACGCACAGCGACGAGCAGGTGCGCAAGATGCTGCCGGAGACGATGTCGCCGCTGACCGAGCACACGATCACCGACCGCGAGAAGCTCATCGAGGAACTGAACACGATCCGCGAGCAGGGGTACGCCGTGGACCGTGAGGAGAACACCCTCGGGCTGCGCTGCTTCGGCATCGCGATCCCGTACCGGACTCCGGCGCGCGACGCGATCAGCTGCTCGGTGCCGGTGGCGCGGCTGACCCCGGCGCACGAGCAGATGATCAAGGACGCGCTGTTCGACGCGCGCGACCGGCTGACGCTGGCGACGCGCAGGCTCTGACCGACCCGTCGTCCGGGCCCCCTGTCCGCCGCCGGGTCTCCCCCGCGCGGCGGAGGGGGATCGTCAGGGCGCAGGAGGTGCGGGAGGCCGCCGGCCGGGAGCGTGGGTGGCATGACGCAGACATCCGCCGCATCCGCCGCCCCGCTGCCCGTGCCCGAGACCGGACCTCCTGCCGCGCCGTCGCTCGGCCGTGGCGTACGGGCGCTGCGCGCCGTCGCGGTCGCCTCGTGCCTCCCGTACATCACGCTCAAGGTCCTGTGGATCGCCGGGAACCGGGTCGGCATCCCCGACGACAGCACGCTGCTGGACGACCGGATCGCGATGGCCGTCGCCAACAGCGTGTCCGTCGTCCTCGACGCCGCCGTGGTGGTCCTCGCGCTGCTGCTCACCCGGCCGTGGGGACGACGGGTCCCCGCCTGGCTGCTCGCCCTGCCGATGTGGGTCGCCGCGGGGCTGCTGGCGCCGATCATGACCGGCTATCCGCTCCAGCTGGCGGGCTCCGTGGTCGACGGCTCGCGCCCGGCGCCCTCGAACTCGGAGCCGTTCCTCGACGCGTGGGTCTTCGCCGTCGTCTACTCCGGCTTCATCCTCCAGGGCCTCACCCTGGGAACGCTCTTCGTGTTGTACGCGCGGCGCCGCTGGGGCCACCTCTGGCGGGGCCCGCTCGGGGACCCGCGGACGACGACCACCGCGCGGGCGACCGCGGCGGCCGGTGCGACGCTGGCGCTGCTGCCCGGCGTCATGCATCTGCTCTGGGCGACGGGAGCCACGACCGGGCTCAGCGCCGACCGGATCGCGGAGCGGTCGACCGACTTCCATCTCGTGGAGGGCGTCCACGCCCTGTTCGCCGTGGTCGCGGTGGCCGGCACGCTGCTGCTCGCCTTCCCCTTCCGCGCGGCCGGCCGGCTGTCGCCGAGGATCCCGCTCGCGACGGCGTGGGTGGGCTCGGGGACGCTCGGCTGCTGGGGCGGCTTCCTCTTCCTCACCACGCTGCTGCCCACCGATCCGGATCAACGGGCCGCCGGCCCGATGGTGCTGACCTACGCTGTGTCGATGGTCGCCGGGTTCCTGCTGTTCGGCAGTGTCGTCTCCACCCTGCGGCGCCGCGCCGTATGACAACCCCGCGCCCGCGCCGGACCGCCGCGCTCCTGCGCCCGCTCTTCGGCGGTCGGGCGCGGCTGCGCTGGACGCATCTGATCCTCGGCGGCGCGCTGCTGATGCCGTACTGGCTGCTCGGTACGGTGGTCGTCGGCCCGCTGGTCGACGCCGACAGCCTGTTCGCCAACTCCCTCGCGCTTCAGTTCGGCGCATACGCGGTCGCCCTGCCGCTGGCCGCCGCGAGCGCGCTGTTCCCGCTCGTACGGCCGCTGTCGGTGGCCGCGGCGCGGGCGCTGTGCGGGATCCCGGAGGGCTCCCTGGCCGACGGTCCCGCCCGCTCGCGCGCGGCCAGGGTGCGTACGACGGGCTGGTTCACCCTGCATGTCGGGCTCGGCGGGATCATCAGCGGCATGTCGCTGGCGCTGCCGCCGTTCGCGGTGGCGCTGATGGTGCTGCCGCTGTCGTCGGCGCTGCGGGAGTCCCGGCTCGGGATGCCCCGGGTCTTCGGCAACGGCTGGACCATGGCTCTCGCGCCTCTCGCCGGGATCCTTTCCCTCGTCGCCCTGGCCGCGTGCGCGGCGGCGGCGAGCACGCTGCTGGCCCGGCTCGCGCCCGTGCTGCTCGGGCCCACACCGGCCGACCGGCTGGCCGCCGCCGAACGGCGCGCGGCGGATCTCGCCGTACGCAACAGGCTCGCCCGCGAGCTGCACGACTCGGTCGGGCACGCGCTGAGCGCGGTGACCCTCCAGGCGGGAGCGGCACGGCGGATCCTGGACAGCGACGCGCCGAAGGACAGGGAGTTCGTACGGGAGGCGCTGACGGCGATCGAGGAGACCACCCGGCGCACGGTGGGCGAACTGGACTCCGTGCTGGGCCTGTTGAGGCAGGACGACGAGGACCGGCCGACGGCGGGAGGCGGCGGTGCCGCGGGACCGACACTCGACGCGCTGGACGCGCTGCTTGCCCACTGCGGCGTACACGTCGCGCTGACCGTCGAGGGGGACGTCACGACCGTGCCGGAGCCGGTGTCGCGCGAGGCGTACCGCATCGTCCAGGAAGGGCTGAGCAACGCCCTGCGGCACGGCGGGACCGCGCCCGTCACGCTCCATGCCGCCCTGAGCACCGAGAAGTTGGAGATCACGATGGAGAATCCGCTGCCGGACACGGCGCCGGTCGTACGGCCCGGGGGCGGGCGCGGACTGCTCGGTGTCGCCGAGCGGGCCACGCTGCTCGGCGGGCACGCCGAGGCCGGGCACGACGGGGCGCTGTGGCGGCTGTCCGTCGCCCTCCCGCTGGCCACCGGCGGAGGCGCTCGGTGAATCCGGCGGAGACCGTGATCAGGGTCGTGGTCGCCGACGACGAGCGGATGGTCCGTACGGCGCTGCGCGTCATTCTGGACGCCGAGCCGGACCTGACGGTCGTCGGCGAGGCGGCGACCGGCGCCGAGGCGGTGTCCGTGGTGCGCGCGGTGCGCCCGGACGTCGTGCTGATGGACGTGCGGATGCCGGAGATCGACGGCATCCGCGCGACCGAGCAGATCCTCGGCCCGGCGCCCGGCTCACCGTCGGTGCCGGTGCAGGTGCAGGTGCCGCGCGTCGTCGTGGTGACGACCTTCGAGAACGACAGCTATGTGTACGACGCGCTGCGCGTCGGCGCCTCCGGGTTCCTGCTGAAGCGGGCGGCGGCCGAGGACCTGGTGCGGGCGGTCCGGCTGGTGGCGCGGAGCGATTCGCTGCTCTTTCCCGCCGCGCTGCGGGGCCTGGCGGCGGAGTACGCCCGCAGCCGGCGGGCTGCGCCGAGCTGGGCGGGCCGGCTCACCGAGCGCGAGGCGGCCGTGCTGCGGCTGATGGCGACCGGTCTGACGAACGCGGAGATCGCGGGACGGCTCGGTGTCGGCCCGGCGACGGTGAAGTCGCATGTCGCGTCGGTGCTCGCGAAGACCGGGACCAGGGACCGTACGCAGGCGGTGATCGCGGCGTACGAGTCGGGGTTCATCAGCCCGAGGTGACGCAGGCCTCCTGAAGAGGCCCGTCCGGTCCCGTCCGCTCCCGTCCCGGTATGAAGAGTTTCTGAGAAGGGGCGCCCGGTGGAACGGGGCGGCCGGTCCCGTTCGTCTTCGCTGTGGGATGAACAAGACAATCAGGCGCACCGCGGTCGTCTGTCTGCTCATGGTGCTCGCCCTGCTGGTGCGGGTCACCTGGGTGCAGGCGTACCAGGGCAAGGCCCTCGCGGACAACGAACGCAACCGACGCACGCTCATCGACCAGTACGCCCAGCCGCTGGGCGACATCGTCGTGGCCGGTTCCGCCGTCACGGGCTCCGCCCGGACGGCGAGCAGCGACGACCTGAAGTACAAGCGGACGTACACGGACGGTGAGCTGTACGCGGCGGTGACCGGCTACAGCTCGCAGGCGTACCGCTCCACGCAGCTCGAAGGCATCTACTCGCACGTCCTGGACGGCACGGACTCCCGGCTGAAGAATCCGCTGGACGCGCTCACCGGCAAGCAGGCCGCGCCGGGCAGTGTCCTGACGACCATCGACCCGGCGGTGCAGAAGGCCGGTTTCGAGGCGCTCGGCGACAAGAAAGGCGCGGCCGTCGCGATCGACCCGGCGACCGGCAGCATCCTCGGGATGGTCAGCACCCCGTCGTACGACCCGTCGAAGATCAGCGGGACGACGGACGGCGACGCCTGGGAGCAGCTGAACGCCGACCCGGACAAGCCGATGGTCAACCGGGCGCTGCGGCAGCCGCTCCCGCCCGGTTCGACCTTCAAGCTGGTGGTGGCCGCGGCGGCGCTGGAGGACGGGCTGTACGGATCGGTGGACACCCGGACGGAGAGCCCGGACCCGTTCACGCTGCCCGGCACGAGCCGGGTCCTGGAGAACGAGAACGCGTCGGCGCCCTGCGAGAACGCGACGATCCGCACGGCGCTCCAGTACTCGTGCAACAACGTCTTCGCCAAGATGGCCGCCGACCTCGGCAAGGACAAGGTCGGCGCGATGGCGTCGAAGCTGGGCTTCAACGACGCCGAGCAGGATGTGCCGGTGCGGGCGGCCGAGAGCGTCTATCCGTCCGAGATGGACGACGCGCAGACGGCGCTGACGGGCATCGGCCAGTTCGAGGTCACCGCCACGCCGCTCCAGATGGCGATGGTGTCGGCGGCGCTGGCGAACGACGGGATCCTCGAAGCGCCGCACATGGTGTCCAAGGTGGTGGACGCGGGTGGCGACACGCTCACCTCTTACGAGGACGAGTCCTCGCGCCGCATCGTCTCGTCCTCGACGGCCGAGCAGTTGCGCAGCGCGATGGTGACGGTGGTGAACGAGGGCACGGGCACGAACGCCCGCATCGACGGCGCCGAGGTCGGCGGCAAGACGGGTACGGCCCAGCACGGCGTGGACAACAGCCAGACGCCGTACGCCTGGTTCACCTCGTACGCGAAGGACGCCTCGACGGGCAAGGAGGTGGCGGTGGCCGTGCTGGTCGAGGACTCGGGCGCGGCACGTTCGGAGGTCAGCGGCAACGGCCTGGCGGCCCCGATCGCCAAGAAGATGATGGAGGCGGCGGTGCGCTGACCGGCCGGTCCGGTCGCCTCCCGCCAACCCCTGTGGGGCCTGTGGCTCCCGTGCCACGATGTGCCGATGGGGACGGGGAAACGGGCAGGGAAGCCGGCGGGCGGGTCGGCGGGAAAGTCGGCAAAGAAATCGGCGGGCGGCCCGGCGGGCAGGAGCTGGGCGATAGCCACGGTCCTTCGGGACCGTAACGCCGGGCTGTATCTGTCCGGCGTCGTCGTGTCCGGTTTCGGCACGTCGGCGATGTGGCTGGTCGGCGGCATCTGGGTCAAGTCGCTGACCGGGTCGGACAGTCTGGCGGCCCTGACCGTCTTCGCGATGTGGGCGCCGACGCTGGTGGGGCCGCTGCTGGGGGCGTTGGCCGACCGGTGGCGGCGCCGGCCGCTGCTGATCTTCTGCAATCTCGCCATGGCCGCGCTGCTGCCCCTGCTCCTCGTCGTGGACTCGGCGGACCGGATCTGGGTCCTCTTCGCCGTGCTGTCCGTGTACGGCGTCAGCGGCGTCGTCCAGGACGCGGCCGAGGCGGCCCTGGTGGCCACGGCGATCGACAAGCGGCTGCTCGGTGACTTCAACGGGCTGCGGATGACGGCCAACGAGGGCATGAAGCTGCTCGCGCCACTCGCGGGCGCCGGGCTGTACGCGGCGTACGGCGGCGGGACGGTCGCCCTGCTCGACGCCGTGACGTTCGCGCTGGCCGCCGGCCTCTTCGCGCTGATGCGGGTCCAGGAGGAGCGGCCGGTGCCGGACCGTACCGGTAGCTGGCTGTCCCGGACGGCGGAGGGCGCGCGCGTGCTGCGCGACTCGCCGATCCTGCGCCCGCTCGTCCTGGCGGGCTCGGTCACCATGCTGCTCGCGGGGCTCAACGGCGCCGCGATCTACGCGGTGGTCGACAAGGGCCTCGGGCACGCTCCTACGTACGTAGGTCTGCTCTACGCGCTCCAGGGTGTCGGCTCGGTCGGCGTCGGGCTGCTGGCGGGCCCGCTGATGCGCAGGATGCCGGAGCGGGTGTTCGCCGCCGGTGGCATCGCGCTCTTCGCCGCCGCCGTGGGGCTGCGGGCACTGCCGTACGACGCCGTGGTGCTGGCGAGCGCGGTGGCGGTCGGGATCGGGCTCCCGTGCGTGCTGATCGTCGCGCTGACGGCGGTGCAGCGCGAGACCCCGGACGCGGTGCTCGGCCGGACCGCCGCCACCGCCAACACCCTGATCTACGTGCCGAACGCGGTGTCCCTCGCGCTCGGCGCGGGACTGATCGCGTTCGTCGACATCACGGTGCTGCTGCCGGTCACCGGGGTGATCGGGCTGCTGACGGCGGCCGGTCTCACCTTCTACGGAGACTTGCCGCGACGGGCCTCAGCCGAGGCGTGAGAGCCCGGCGGCGACGGCGGCCAGATCCGCGTCCGACGCCAGGCCCGCGTGGTACAGCCGCAGTTCGGTCGCGCCGAGCGAGCGCGCGTGCGCCGCGTCGTCGGCGAGGGTGTCAGGGCTGCCGCCCATACCCGCCACGACGGTGAAGTTGGCGGCCAGCACGGTGGATTCGCGGCGGTGGGCGGCGAACGGTGTCAGCATCGCCTCCGCCGCGCCGCCGGTGCAGGGCAGGACGACCCCGTCGGCGGTGTCCAGGATGTGCGCGGGGTCGACTCCGGCGTTGGCCCCGGTGCGGTGGGGGTTGGGGTCGGCGTGGAGCAGCACCTGGAAGCCGGGGTGCGCCCGCGCGCGTACGGCGGCGACGGTGGCCTCCTGGAGCGTACGGGCGGTCCGGACACGCCAGTTGAGGGTGGCGGTCGCCAGATCGGCGCCCAGGAGCTTTTCGACGGCCGGCCAGCCCGCCGGAGTGCCGGAGCCCTCCGCGCCGCTCCAGACGGGCTCCAGGGCCCGCCTGACGGCGGCGTTCAGCTCGTCGGCGTCCAAGCCCAGCGACAGATACCCGGCGCGGCAGACGGAGCAGAAGCAGAGCGACATCAGGTACTGAGCGGCCTCGCCGAGCGGGACGCCACCGATCTTGTCGTGGGCGTGCAGATGCGCGAGTCCGTACCAGCCGAGGGATTCCAGTTCGGTGCCGGCCGCGCCGGGCTGTACGGCGGCTTCCGCGGCGAGCGACGCGACATACGTACGGACGGCGGGGCGGGCGATGCACGGGGCCCAGGGGTAGCGGTCGCCGTAGGCGTTCACCACGGAGGTGCCGGGATGCTCGGCGCCCAGCCGGGAGTTGTGCGCGAGGACGACCCAGGTGTGCACGTCGAGCCCCGCGTCGGCGAGCGCGGCGGCGGCCTCGCCGTAGGCGTCCGCGGGTGCCCAGTCGCCGGCGGCGTACGGGCGCAGTTCGGCGTCCGCCCAGTGGACCTCGTCCATCGGGTAGAGCACGGCGGCGTGTTCGGCCGTGACGACGCGGTGGCGCGGGTGGCGCGGGGTCAGAGCGCGGGTGGAGTGGTAGGCGGAGGCGAGGGTGACCTGCCGGACGCCGAGGTCCGCGACGCGGGCGGGCGCGGCGGGGTCGCCGACCACGTCCCAGGGGTAGAGAAAGGCGGAGGTCTTCACGCGTTCGTCTCCGTCTCGCCGGGCTCTCCGGGCTCTCCGTCGCCGTCGCCGTCGCCGAGCAGCGTGTAGCCGCGCTCGATGATCTCGGTGAGTTCCTTGATGTGCGCGGGCTGCGGTTCGCTCAGGGGTGTGCGTACCTCGCCGACGTCGTAACCGCGCAGTCTGACGCCCGCCTTGACGAGCGAGACGGCGTATCCGCGTCCTTTGGAGCGCAGTTCGACCAGCGGCCGGTAGAAGCCGTCGATGAGCCTGTTCACGGTTGTGTCGTCGCCGGAGTTGAGGGCGCGGTGGAAGGCGAGGGCGATCTCGGGCGCGAAGGCGAAGACGGCGGAGGAGTAGAGGCTGATGCCGATGCCGCGGTAGGCGAGGCCGGTGAGTTCGGCGGTGGGCAGGCCGTTGAAGTAGAGGAAGTCGCGGCCGGGTTCCTCGGTGCGTACGGCGCTGAGGATGCGCTGCATCAGATCGAGGTCGCCGTAGCCGTCCTTGAGGCCGATGATGCCGTCCACCTTGGCGAGTTCGACGACGGTCTCCGGGGTGAAGATCGCGTTGTCGCGCTGGTAGACGATGACTTCCAGACCGGTGGCGGCGGCCAGCGCCGAGTAGTGGCGCAGCAGGCCCTCCTGGTCGGCGACGACCAGGTAGGGCGGCATGGCGAGCAGTCCGTCGGCGCCGGCGGCCTCGGCGATCTCCGCGTATCTGACGGCGATTGCCGTACCGTAACCGGCGGCCGCAACGACTGGGACCGCTCCCGCGGTCTCCTCGACGGCCGCCCGTACGCACTCCCCGAACTCCTCCGGGGTGAGCGCGTGGAACTCGCCCGTGCCGCAGCAGGCGAAGACCGCGGCGGCTCCCGCGTCGACGCCGCTTCTGACGTGCGCGCGGAACGCGTCGAGGTCGAGGGCGCCGTCCGGACCGTACGCGGTGACGGGGAAGAACAGCGGCCCGGCGACTCGGGTGAGGCGGGCGGCGAGCGGGGCTGAGGTCACTGGCGCTCCCTGGGCCGTGCGGCGAGCACTCACGCTCGTGCACAATTCTGATCGGCGTCCATATTTCTGAACAGCGCCACGCTAGGGCAGCCGTGCGGCGCCGGTCAAGACGGAAAACCGCAACCCAGGAGCGGATTGGCCGCCTCCGCGCGACACTTGACGCTGGCGGCGACGCTCCTTAGCGTGTCCACGCATGTGAATCCTGTCCACGGATCTGAGCCATTCCGGGTCCGCCTGAGTCCGTCCGAGGAGATTTACGCCCATGCCCCAACCGCGAACCGTCCTGCTCACCGGCGCAGCGGGCGGCCTCGGCACCCTGATGCGGGGCCTGCTGCCCGCGTACGGGTACGAGCTCCGGCTGTTCGACGCCACACCCATCGAAGGCGAGCCGGACGCGATCACGGCCGACCTCGGCGACAAGCGCGCGCTGCGTGAGGCCGTCAAGGGTGTCGACGCGATCATCCATCTCGCCGGCATCTCCCTGGAGGCGTCGTTCGACAAGATCCTGCGGGCCAACATCGAGGGGACGTACAACCTCTACGAGGCGGCACGCGAGGAGGGCACCGCGCGGGTGGTCTTCGCGTCCAGCAACCACGCCGTCGGGTTCACACCAAGGCCGCAAGGCACCTATCCGCTCGACTCGGAGGCGCTGATCCCGATCGGGACCCCGCGCCGCCCCGACACGTTCTACGGCCTCTCCAAGTGCTTCGGCGAGGATCTGGCGCAGCTCTACTGGGACCTGCACGGGCTGGAGACCGTCTCCGTACGGATCGGGTCCTGCTTCATGGAGCCGACCTCCGTACGGATGCTGTCGGTCTGGATGAGCCCCGGCGACGGCGCGCGGCTCTTCCACGCCGCGCTCACGGCCGAGGACGTCCAGCACTCCGTCGTCTACGGCTCGTCCGCCAACACCCGCCTGTGGTGGGACCTCTCGACAGCGCGGGCCCTCGGGTACGAGCCGAGGGACGACTCCGAGCAGTACGCGGACAAGCTCGTCGCCGAGCAGGGCGAACTGGACCCGGAGAACCCCGACCACGCCAACCTGGGCGGCCACTTCTGCACGCATCCGCCGCAGTGGCCGTACTGATCCGGCCCGCCGCACCGAACGCCGCCCGGCCGGTCGTCACGGCCGACCCCTCCGGCTGACCCGTCCGGCTGACCCGTCCGGCTGACCCGTCCGGGCGAGGGTGGGAAAAGTAAGGGAACGGCAAAGAGGGGTCGTTCGTTACGTCTGGCATGACAGCTATGACCCCCGGCTCGAACATCCCCCTCTCGGCCGCCCGCGTGGCGGTGGACGTCGCCGCCCCGGTGCGGCTCGACGTATCGGGCCTGCTGCTCACCGCCGACGGCAAGGTGCGCTCCGACGACGACTTCATCTTCTACAACCAGCCGAACGGACCGGGTGTGACCTACCGGTCCGGCGGCGGTACGGCTCCGGACGCGATCGTGGTGGACACGTCCGCCGTCCCCGCCGGAATCGAGAAGATCGTCGTCACGGCCAGCCCCGACGCCGCGGGCCAGAGCTTCCAGGGCATCGAGCCCACAGCGACCATCCGCAACGCCGACGACGGCAGCGCGCTCGCCACCTTCACCCCGCCGAATCTGGGTTCGGAGACCGCTCTGGTGGTCGTGGAGGTCTATCTGCGCAACGGCGCCTGGAAGGTCCGCGCGGTCGGCCAGGGTTACTCGAACGGGCTGTCGGGCATCGCCACCGACTTCGGCGTCTCCGTCGAGGAGCCCACGACGCCCGCCGCGGCCGCCCCACAGGCACCGCAGGCCCCCGTGGCCCCGATGGCACCGGTGCCGCCCTCCGCACCCGTCCCGCCCCCGGCTCCGACCCCCACGACGGCCGACCCGCGGATCGCCGCCCCCGTCACTCCCTCGGCCCCCGTTCCGCCGTCCGCTCCCCCGGCGGCTCCCGCGGGCTCCGGGAAGATCAATCTCGACAAGGGCCGCGTCAACCTCCAGAAGAACCAGACGGTGTCGCTCGTCAAGGGCGGCGCCCCGCTGCTGTCCCAGGTCAAGATGGGCCTCGGCTGGGAGCCCGCCTTCCGCGGCAAGGACATCGACCTCGACGCCTCCGTGATCGCCTACGGACCGAACCGCAACCACCTGGACAGCTGCTACTTCGGCAAGCTGTCCATCCTCGGCGGCTCGGTCAAGCACTCCGGCGACAACCTCACGGGTGAGGGCGCCGGGGACGACGAGACGATCGTGGTCGACCTCGGCCGGCTGCCGGCCGAGGCCACGGGCCTGGTCTTCACGGTGAACTCGTTCACCGGCCAGAAGTTCAACGAGGTCGCGAAGGCCTACTGCCGGCTGCTCGACGCGCATACCGGTGAGGAACTGGTCCGCTTCGACCTGACGGGCGCCGAGCCGCAGACCGGCGTGATCATGGCGAAGCTCATCAAGCAGTTCTCCGGTGAGTGGGAGATGACGGCCGTCGGCGAGTTCGTGAAGTCCCGCACGGTCCGCGGCATGGTCAAGCCCGCGGCCAAGTCCCTCTGAGCGCCGCTCCGGACATGCCTTTACGGGCCGCCGCGGTCACGGGGATCGCGGCGGCCCGGGGGCCTGGGTCTTCAGAGCTTGGTCAGTTTGGAGAAGGGGCTCAGGATCCGACCCTGGCGGCCCGAGAAATCGATGAGCACGGCGTTCTCGCCCTCGACTCCGATGACTCTGCCCAACCCGAACTGATCATGGGAAACACGGTCTCCCACGTCGAAGTGCTCGGGCGGAGGTGAGGCCGGGCCTTGGCGGTTGAAGGGACTGGACGGCAGGTGGCGCCGGGAACCGGCTGACTTTGTCATTACCTGGAGTATGCGCCCAACGGCCCCCGACGCGCCATGCCCGACCGCCGACGGGCCGCGGGATCACTCGTTCCCCAGTGACCCCACGGCCCTCCGCCGGCCCCCGTTCCGGCGGTCAGTCCGCCCACGGCCAGCGGGCGTCCCGACCCGCCTCAAGCAGCGGAACCATGCGGAACGCGGCGTCGGAGAGACCACCGAAAGTGTGCCGGTTCCGCGTGCCCGACGGCCCGTGCCCGGCCCGGTATCCCGCCAGATTCCAGGTGTAGACGGGAACGCGGTCCGGGACCTGCTCGGTCGGGTCGCCGAAGTGGCTGTACGACGCCTGCTCGTCCGTGACGATCAGCACCCGGTCGTGGCCGCGGTAGTGGGCCCGTACCGCCCCGGTCGTGTTCGTGCCTCCCAGACTGCCGAAGCGGCCCAGGACCTTCAGCACGGACTCGCCCCCCTGGTACTTCACCGTGCCGCTGCCCGAGCCGAACTCGACCAGATCGGCGTCGGCGGCGCGCATCGCCACCGCCGTACCGAAGATCGCCGCCGCGTCCGCCCGGTTGAGCTGCGAGCGGTCCGACAACGGCGACCACATCGAGCCCGACCGGTCGACCAGGATCAGCGTCCGCCCCGGCAGCGCGGGCACATTGGCCAGCGAGTGGCCGAGCGCCCGCTCCAGCGGGTACGACCAGCGCAGCGACGGCGCGTGCTGGTACGCCGCGAGGTAGCGGAACGGGAACTGCCGCGACCGGGCGACCACCGCCGGGTCCGACAGCTCGGCGGCGACCCGGGCCGCGACCTCGTCGCCCACCCCGGCCTCGTCGAAGTTCCGCAGGTTGCGCAGCAGCGCCATCGGCCCCATGGAGGGGATGACGGCCTCCCACGCCACCGCGTCCATCGGCCCCTGCAGCCAGCCCGCCAGCATCTCCCACGTCATGCCCGCCGCCGCCAACCGCTCGGCGGCGCCGGGAGCCGTGATCACCGCGCGCCGCTCGGCGACCGGCAATTCCATCAGGGCCCGGTGCGCGACAAGAGTGCGGTTCGACGCGGGCGGAACGGCGCTGTCGGGGTGGTGCCGGCGGTCCAGGGCGTAACGGAACAACTCGCCCTGCCATGCCTTGGCCGGATCGGGCGAGGCGTGGACGAGATTGAGAATGTCCCCGAAGCGGTAACCCTTCGACGCGGTGTCGTACTTCAACAGCGACTTTCCGCTGTAGAGGCGCCGCACGGCGTCGGCCAGTCCCCGCTTCACGGGCTTGGGTATTGCACGTCCGTAACGAGACGTCCAGTAACCGAGGAATTCACCCGGCTCGTCGGCACGCAGCAGTACGGAATCGACGACCTGGCGGTTCGACGGGCCCGCGCTGACGCCCAGTTCGAGACGCGCCTTGACGTATTCGGCGGCGCCGACGACGGCGGCGGTCCGCATGTTCCCGTCGCGGCGCAGCCAGCTCAGGAGACCGGCCGTCCACGACGGATCCTCGACGGCGAGCTTGCGTACGAGGGAGGCGAAGCGGTCGTCGCGGTCGTCACCGGACTCGTAAAAAGTCTGCTGGGAAACGAAGTTGGCGACGGCCAGCAGAAACAGCTCGGACTTCGCGTCGCGCAGGTGTCCGGCGCCGCCCTGGTGGGTCCGGGTGGTCGCGCCCGTCGACCGTACGGGCGACGTGCCGCGGACCACGGAAAGGCGAGTGTTGAAACGGGCCATGGGAATTCCCCCGAATTCGATGAAAAGTCCAGAGATCAAGGCCGGCGGAACCGACAAGGTGCTCTGCCAACTGAGCTACATCGGCTCGAAAGCCGATGGCAGGACTCGAACCTGCGGCCTCCCCATTAAGAGTGGAAGTAGGTCCCGCCTTCGCACCTGGACAGATATGACTTTAGGAGAGGGGGCGACCGGCTGCCACGGGTTTTAGCGGCGTTACGGGGCGGGCCCACGACCCGGTACGGGCACGGCCCCCGGCCGGTATCGGGTGGCCGCCGCAACCTTGGGATGCTCTTTGGGCGTCGCAGTGATCGGCCGCGTACGGATGGCGGGTTCGGAGGGGGAGCCACGGTGGAGAAGCTCGGGGGGTACCGGCTGGTCGCCCTGCTCGGTGAGGGCGGCATGGGGCGGGTCCATCTCGCCAGGGCGGCCTCGGGGCGGCTGGTGGCCGTGAAGACGGTACACGAACACCTGGCGGCCGATCGGCGGTTCCGGGAGCGGTTCCGGCGGGAGGCCGCCGCCGCCCGTTCGGTGGCGGGACCGTTCACGGCCGCCGTGCTCGCCGCCGACCCGGAGGCCGTACGCCCGTGGCTGGCCACCGAGTTCTGTACGGGCCCCACCCTCAGCGGGGCGGTCTCGGCCCTCGGACCGCTGGCCCCGGGCGAACTCGCCGCGCTCGGCGCCGCGCTGGCCGAGGCGATCGCCGCCGTGCACGCCGTGGGGCTCGTCCATCGTGATCTGAAACCGTCGAACATCGTCGTGACGCGCGACGGCCCGATGGTCATCGACTTCGGCATCGCGCGGACCACGGCCGAGGAGAGCCTGACCGACAGCGGTGAGGTCGTCGGCTCCCCCGGCTTCATCGCGCCCGAACTGCTCACCGGGGCGGGTGAACCCGGTCCGGCCGTCGATGTGTTCGCGCTCGGGGCGCTGCTCGCGTACGCGGCGACCGGCCGTCCGCCGTTCGGCACCGGCCCGGTGCACCAGGTGCTGTACCGGACCATGCACGGCCCTGCGGACCTCGACGGGTTGGCGGAGGCCTCGGGCGCGCGGGACGGCGCGGCCGGGTGGCGGGAACTGCTCGGAAGCTGTCTGAGCCAGGAGCCCGGCCAGCGGCCCACCGTGGCCGAGGTGCTGACCGCGTGCGCGGCGTGGACCGAGGGTGCTCCGTGGTGGGAGCGGGAGGCGGTGTCCGGTCTGATCCGGCGCCGCGAGGAGGAGGTGGCCGCGCTGGTCGCGAACGCGCCGGAAGCGGCGACGACGGCGGCCACCGAACCGGCGGACACGCGAGCCGACGAACCGGCGGACGAACCGGCCGGCGAAGCCCGGGCGCCGCGCGACGCGACCGTCCCCCGCCTCCCCGCCCCCACGACGCCGCTCGCACCCGGCGCCGGCACCACGGTCGTGAGCGGCGGCCGGGGCGCGTCCCGAAGACGCTTCCTGCGCTGGGGCGGCGCGGCCCTCGCCGGCGGCGCGGCGGTCGGCACGGTCGCCTGGCTCTCCTCACTCACCGGCCGCGACGACAAGGACGAGGACGCGACGGACTCCGCCCCTTCCGGCACACCGGGCCCGTACACACGGGGCCGCGCCCTGTGGACCCGCGACATCGGCGACGCACTGCCGATGCGGTACGGCGAGGCCCTGTACCTCCGAGCCGGGGACGGGCTGACCCGCCTCGATCCCCGGACCGGGGTCGTCGCCTGGAGCCACCCGGTCGACGGGGACATCACCGACGTCGTGCTCGGTGAGGAACTCGTCCACGTCCTGTCCAACCAGCTCTCGTTCTCGACCGAGATCGCCGCGCTGGACGCCGCGACCGGTGTCGCGAAGTGGTCCGCCGACCCCATGGTGAACAACCCCCGGCGCCCTCTGGAGCTGGGCGGGGCGGAGCCGACCGTCGCGGTGGACGGGAACCGCAGCGCGCTCGCCGTCGCCGAGGACATCCTCTGTGTCGTCACCTACGCCTCGTACTCGACGGCGTGGGAGCGCCGCACCAACCGCGAGAGCCCCTGGCGCGCCTACGGTTACGACCCGCGCACCGGAGCCTCCCTCTGGTTCCACCAGGGCGCGCGGGCGGAGGTGGCGGCTCTCCGTCGGACGGACGACCGGATCGCCGTGGCGGCCAGGACCGTCTCCGCCGCCCCCGGCGGGAACGACGACGCGAGCGAGGCCGACGGACCACTGACCGTGCTGCGCGCCGCCGACGGCGTGCTCGAACGTGAGATACCCGGAGGCGCGGCGTACCCGGAGTCGTATCTCGGCTCCCGCGGCGTCCGCTACTACGCGACGGCCGGACGTCTGAGGGCCGTCGACCTCGCGACCCGGCGCACCCGGTGGACCCGCGATCTGTCCGAGGAAGAGACCGACGACACCACCATCACCCCCACGGCCACCGCCGGGCTGGTGCACACCGCCACGTACGACACGGTGAAGGCCCTCGACGCGGACACCGGCCGCACCCGCTGGAGCCGCACGGGCATCGGCCTGCCGCTGGTGGTGGCCGGCGGGCTCGTCTACGGCCGGGGACGGGCGCCGGAGGACGCGGAGACAGCCGAGAGGCGCCCCGACTGGGGAGTGCATGCGCGGGACGCGGCGACGGGCGACCTCGTGTGGGCGGCCGAGACCGGCGAGGCGAGCGCGGTGGTCGTCGGGGCGGGCGGTGGCGACGCCGCCGGGGCGGGACCCGGCCTCGTCCATGTGGCGTCGGGAGGCGTCCTGACCACCTACGCCGCACCGGAGTTGTCATGACCGATCCCCTGCTGCCCGGCGACCCCGAAAGACTGGGCTCCGTACGGCTGCTCGGCCGGCTCGGCGCCGGTGGCATGGGCCGGGTGTATCTGGGCCGTACGACCGGTGGCCGACTGGTCGCCGTGAAGACCGTCCACGCGCACCTCGCGGCCGAACCGCACTTCCGCGAACGGTTCCGGCGCGAGGCCGCCGCCGCCCGCGCCGTGACGGGGGCGCACACGGCGGCGGTGCTCGACGCCGATCCCGCGTCGCCCGTGCCCTGGCTGGCCACCGCCTACCTGCCGGGCGTCACCCTGCGGGGCGCGGTCGCCGCCGCCGGGCCGCTGGGCGTGCCGGCCGTACGGTCGCTGGGCGCGGCGCTCGCGGAGGCGCTGACGAGCATCCACGGCGCGGGGCTCGTCCACCGGGACCTCAAGCCGTCCAACGTGCTGGTCACGGCCGAGGGGCCGCGCGTCATCGACTTCGGGATCGCCCGCGCGCTGGGCGACCACGGGCTGACGGCGGCCGGGGACATCGTCGGGACGCCGGGGTTCATCGCGCCCGAACAGATCACGGGCGGCTCGCCGGTGACCGCGGCGGCCGATGTGTTCGCCCTGGGCGCGGTCCTCGCGTTCGCCGCCACCGGCCGCAATCCCTTCGGGGACGGAACGGTGGCGATCCTGCTCTACCGGGCGGTGCACGAGGAGCCCGACCTGGCCGGCGTACCCGTGGAGATACGCGGGCTGGTCGCCGACTGTCTGGACAAGGAGCCGGGGCAACGGCCCTCCGTCGCCGCCGTGCTGGAGCGTACGGCCGATCCCGGGTCGCCGCTGTGGTGGCGCGAGGAGCCGCTGCGGAGCCTGGTCCAGGGCGACGAGGAGGACCGGCCGCGCGAGCACACGGCGGTGGTTCCCACGAAGCGGGTGACGGCGCCGGGCCCGGCGCCGCGGCCCGTACCGGCGCGCGCCGGGCGGCACCGTCAACTGGCCCGCCGGGGAGTGCTGGTGGCCGGTGCGACCACCTTGACCGGGCTGCTCGGCGTCTCCGTCGTACGCGGCTGGGGAAGCCCCGGTCCGGACGGCGCCCAGCCGGACCTCGAAAAGGGCTCGGCGAAGCCGGGCGCGCTCCGCTGGAGCGTCACCACGGAGTTCGAGGCGATCGACGCGCTGCTGCCCACCGGCGGCACGGTGCTGCTGCACGGAACGCTCACCGGCGGTTCCACGGGCTACGTCCGTGCCCGCGCGGCCTCCGACGGAGCCCGCCGCTGGGAGTTGGAGGCCTCGGCGGACGTGCCGCACATGTGGGGCGTCGTGGACGGGAATCTCGTGGCGCCCGACGTCGGGCTGCCGGTGGTCGATGTCGGCTCGGGGAAGTCGCGCGTCGAGGCCGACCCGATTCAAAGGCTGCCGGCCCGGTGGGTCGCCGTCGTGGACGGCACGGTGGTCTCGTCGTACGCGGACGAGGACGACGAGAAGGAGCTGGAGGCCGTCGATCCGCGTACGGGGGCGAGCCGTTGGGCGCGGGAGCTGGGCGGCACGGAGCCACCGGCGGTGCTGGGCGGCACGATGCTGCTGGCCCGCGCCCTGCGGTGGGAGGTGCTCGGTGTCGACGCGGCGTCGGGCAGGACGCTGTGGACGTACGAGGGGTTCAAGGCCGGCGGCGACCAGTTGCTCGCCGCCGCCGCGCTGCCGGACGCGGGGAACTTCGGCCTGCTCACCACGGCGGGCAAGCTGCACATCGTCCGCGCACGCGGCGGGGAGCGCGTCGCCGTCGCGGCGGAGACCTTCCCCGTGACCCCGGGCGCCACGGCCGTCGGTGAGGCGGGCGGTACGGGCCTGCTGGCCACGGCGGGCACGCTCCACGGCTTCGACCCGGAGAGCGGAGAGCGTCGCTGGCGGCGCCCCACGCTCGGCGTCGAGACGAGCTGGCAGCCGCGGACGGGCGGGCTGCGCGGTCCGGTCACGGCGGGCGGTCCGGGCAGTGCGGGCGGTCCGGTGCTGCACTGGTCGAAGGCGGACACCCTCCAGGCCCTCGATCCCCGGTCCGGCGAGCCTCGTTGGACGCGGCGGCTGACGGGGATCGCGAAGGTACCGCCGGTCGTCGCGGGCGACACGGTGTACGCGGCGGCCGGCGACACCTGCACCGCCCTGCGGCTCGCCGACGGTACGCCGCTGCGCGAGTGGGTGCTGCCTGGCATCATCGACCAGCTCGCGTCCGACGCGTCCGGCTGGTACGGCCGGGTCGGCACGTCGGAGGTACGGGCGTACAACGCCGTCGACGGCTGACGCCTCCCGAAGGGACCCCTCCATGAACTTCCCGCAGACCGGCCGCCGGGTCCTGGTCACCGGCGCCGCACGAGGACTCGGCCGCGCGGTCTCCCGCGCCTTCGCCGCCAACGGCGACCGCGTCGCCGTCCACTACGGCACCCGTGCGGACGACGCGCGCCGCACCCTCGAATCCCTCGACGGCACGGGCCACGCGCTGGTGGGCGGCGACGTGTCGGACCCCGAGGGCGCGGCCCGGATCGCGGACGCGGCACGGGACGCGCTGGGCGGCATCGACGTGCTCGTGAACAACGCGGCGGTGAACGAGCCCCATCCGCTGCCCACCACCTCGTACGAGGACTGGGCGGCGAGTTGGCAGCGCCACCTCTCGGTGAACCTCCTCGGCACGGCGCTGCTCAGCCACCGCGCGGCACGGTCGATGATCGACCGCGGCACGGGCGGCCGCATCGTCAACATCGGCTCACGCGGCGCCTTCCGCGGCGAACCGGACCACCCCGCGTACGGCGCCACGAAGGCGGCGGTGCACGCACTGGGCCAGTCCCTCGCGGTCTCACTCGCCCCACACGGCATCGCGGTCGCCTCCGTCGCCCCGGGCTTCTTCGCCACGGAACGGGTGGCCGCGCGCCTGACCGGCCCGGAGGGCGACGCGATCCGCTCACAGAGCCCGTTCGGCCGGGTGGCGACGGCGACCGAGATCGCGTCGGCGGTGCTGTGGCTGGCCTCCCCGGAGGCGGAGTGGTCGTCGGGGGCGGTGCTGGACCTCAACGGGGCGTCGTATTTGCGGACGTGAGGGGGGCGGGTTCACCGCCCGGCACGGCACGGTACGCGCACACCGCCCGGCGCTACGAGGGACCGTATGCGTACGCCGCCCGGTACGGCATGGAACCGTACGCACACCGCCTGGCCCGGCGCGGGACTGCACCCACACACCGCCGGCCCGACGAGGGCGGGTTCACCGCCCGGCACGGGACGGGACCGTACAAGTACGCGCCCGCGTCGGGCCGCCTCCGGAGAGGCCGACGTACGGCCACGCACAGCACGGCTGCCGAACGCCTACGAGGGCGCCGGGGTCACGTCGCGCGGCTCGCGCGCCGCAGCTGCCGCAAGGGCGCCGGACGGGCATCCAGCCCGTCCGGCGCTTGAGGACGACCGGCCACCGGCCGGACCCGCCCACCGGCACCGGCCCCGCGAGCCCAGCGCCGCAGCGCGGCGCACGATCGGCGGCGACGAGGCGTGGGTCTCGATGAAGTGGGCTCCGCGGTAAGGGAGTTGCAGTGGCCCGACCCCGTCCGGCCACCGGACAAGCCCGCTTACCCGCACCGGCCACGCGAGCCCGGCGGCGCAACGCGCCGCTGGGGCTGCTGCCCTCGGCCCGCGAGGGCGACGCACATGAGGGCGGCGGCGGCCCTGCGGGCCGTGGCGCAAGGCGCGGCCCGGCGCCGCGTGGCACGGCCACCCGGCCGAGTCGTTGCCCGCGGCACCCGGCCCCGCCCACCCGCCTCACCCCCCGCTGCGCGACCTCGCCTTGAACGCCGCCTTGCGGGCCTCCTTCGCCGATTTGCGGTCCTGGTGCAGACGGCCCATCGCCTCCAGGACGTCCGCCGTCGCCGGGTGGTCCACCCGCCATGCCGCGTCGAAGAAGCCGCTGTGCTGGCCGACCAGGCCCTCCACCAGCTCCTGGAGCTCCACCGGCTCGCCCTCCGCGTCGAGTTGGGCCGCGATCGTGTCGATCGCCAGCCAGAAGATCATCGACTCGGGCGGCGGCGGCACGTCGGCCGCCCCCAGTTCGGCGAGCCAGACGCGGGCGAGGCCGCCCAGCTCCGGGTCGTCCAGGACCTCGCGCACCGCGGGCTCCGCCTCGGCGCCGACGAGCGCGAGGGACTGCTGGCAGTGCAACCGGCGCAGCGGGGCGCCCGGGTCGGTTCCCTTGGCGGCGACGAGGAGTTCGCGTGCCGCGGCGGCGGCCCCGCGGCGGGCCAGCCACTGTTCGGTCTCGGCGCGGGCGGCCGGCTCCGGGAAGTGCGCGACGCCCTCGAGCAGCGCGTCCGCGCCCTTCTCGGCCAGGTCGCCGACAGCGGGCGCCTCGACGCCCGCGTCGCGCATCCGGGACCTGATGCCGTGCAGACCGAGCGGGGTCAGCGTGACGACGCCGTACCGGGACACGTCCTCGTCGTCGCCGGACGGTACGGCGTCGGAGCCGGCCTCGGAGTCCTCGACCATCAGGGCCTCGTCCACGGGCACGTACGTGACGAGCCCGATCGGCTCCAGCAGCGCGAACTGGTCGTCCAGCCGCATCATCGCCTCCGACACCTGCTCCAGGACGTCGTCGGTGGGCTCGCCCATGTCGTCGGGCACGATCATCGACGCGGCGAGGACCGGCAGGGGTACGGGGACGGGGTCCGTCCCGCCCTCTCCGACCGTGAGCAGATACAGATTCCCGAGGACGCCCTCCAGGAACTCCGCCTCCACCTCCGGGTCCCAGTCCAGCGCGTCGAGGTCGATCTCGCCGTCGTCGCCGATCGCGCCGGCCAGATCCTCCAGAACGGGCGCCGTCGCGTCCGCGAACACGACGTCCAGGGCGTCCAGCCAGAGGGAGAGGATGTCCTGCGGGCTGCCGGAGGTGATCAGTTCGAGCGCGGCCCCGGCGCTCACGGTGCCGTCGGCATCCTGAGAGTCGTGGGAGTCCGAGGCGTCGTCATCCGCGTCCTCGACCTCGACCAGCCCCGTGTCCACGGCCACCCGCCACGCCTCGCTCGCCTCGGCCTCGGCGTCGGCCCGTGCCTGCGCCGCCAGCGCCTCGTCGCTCTCCGTCGGCTCCGGGCTCTCGGTCCCGAGGAGTCCCAGCACCTCGGCCGCGTCGGGCAGTTGCTCGTCGACGAGTTCACCGCCCGCGCCGACGCGTGTCCCCGGCCCGGCCCAGCGGGCGAGGCGCACCGCCCTGGCGAGCAGCGGTACGGCGAGCGCGTCCCGCGCCAGCTCCGCGTCCGAGGGCAGCCGCACCGGCGGCAGAGTGGGGCGGTCTCCGGACATCTGGTGATTCTCCTTGCGCCTTACGGGGTCCAGGGCGCCCAAGCGTAGACGTATTTCACCCCATCCCACCCGGTTCACTTGGCCGACAACGGGCGTACACCCGGACACCCTTGACAACACATGGGCCCACGCAAGAGATTGACGCGCGTAGAACTACGTCTCCACGCCGCCCCCCTCCCGCAGCCCTTCCTCACTTCCCGGAGTCCCGTAATGCCTTCATCCGTACCGAGAACGGCCGCGGTTTCCGCCCTCGTCGCCGCCGCACTCGCCGCCGGTCTGCTCGCCGGATCCTCCTCGGCCTCGGCCGCCGACGTCAGGATCCACGGCATCCAGGGCAGTGGCCGGATATCGCCGCTCGTGGGCACCCCGGTGGCGGACGTCCCGGGCATCGTCACCGGTGTTCGGACCTACGGCTCCCGGGGCTTCTGGTTCCAGGACCCGAACCCCGACAAGGACGCGGCGACGAGCGAGGGCATCTTCGTCTTCACCAACGCCGTGCCGACGGTCGCCGTGGGCGACTCGATCAAGGTGTCCGGCACGGTCACCGAGTACATTCCCGGCGGCGCCGCCTCCGGGAACCAGTCCCTCACCCAGATCTCGTCGCCGAAGATCACGGTCGTCTCCTCCGGCAACAAGGTCCCCGCGCCGGTGACCATCTCCGCCAAGTCCGTACCGGCCGCGTACGCCCCGAAGGGCACCGCCGCGACCGGCAACAGCATCAACGGCCTTCAGCTGAAGCCCAAGAGCTACGCGCTGGACTACTACGAGTCGCTGGAGGGCACCAACGTCCGCGTCGGCACCTCGCGCGTGGTCGGCGCCACCGACCCGTACTCGGAGCTGTGGGTGACGGTCAAGCCGAGCGAGAACGAGAACCGCCGCGGCGGCACGGTCTACGGCGGCTACGACGACCAGAACACCGGCCGGCTCCAGATCCAGCAGCTGGCCCCGGTCGCCGAGCAGCCGTTCCCGAAGGCCGATGTCGGCGACGTACTGTCGGGCGACACCGAAGGCCCCCTGGACTTCAACCAGTTCGGCGGCTACACGCTGACCGCCCGCACGCTCGGCAAGGTCACCGGCGGTGGCGCGAAGCCCGAGACGACCCGTGCGCAGCGCCGCGACGAGCTGGCCGTGGCGACGTACAACGTCGAGAACCTCGACCCGTCCGACCCGCAGGAGAAGTTCGACGCGCTCGCCGGCGCCGTCGTCGGCAACCTGGCGTCGCCGGACATCCTGGCGCTGGAGGAGATCCAGGACGACAACGGCGCGAAGGACGACGGCACCGTCTCCGCCGACGCCACGATCGCCAAGTTCACCGCGGCGATCGTCGCGGCCGGCGGCCCGGCGTACGAGGCGCGGACCATCGACCCCGAGAACAAGACCGACGGCGGCGAGCCCGGCGGCAACATCCGCCAGGTCTTCCTCTTCAACCCCGAGTGCGTCTCCTTCACCGACCGCGCGGGCGGCGACGCCACGACGGCGACCGAGGCCGTACGGACCGACGGCAAGGCCGCGCTGAGCCTCTCCCCCGGCCGGATCGACCCGACGAACGCCGCCTGGACCGACAGCCGCAAGCCGCTGGCCGGTGAGTTCGTCTTCCGCGGCAAGCCGGTCGTCGTGATCGCCAACCACTTCGGCTCCAAGGGCGGCGACGAGAGCATCGTCTCGCACCACCAGCCGCCGAACCGGATCTCCGAGGCGCAGCGGCACCTCCAGGCGCAGGCCGTCAACACCTTCGTGAAGGACCTTCTCAAGATCCAGCGGAGTGCCGACGTCCTGGTGGTCGGTGACATCAACGACTTCGAGTTCTCCACGACCACGAAGACGCTCACCGCCGGCGGCGCGCTGTACCCGGGGATCAAGTCCCTCCCGGCGCCGGAGCGTTACTCGTACGTCTACCAGGGCAACAGCCAGGTTCTCGACCAGATCCTGACGAGCCCGGCGGTCGACGACTTCGACTACGACAGCGTCCACATCAACGCCGAGTTCGCCGACCAGAACAGCGACCACGACCCGCAGGTGCTGCGCTTCCGCCCGTGACCGGGCCCGCGTCCGCCTGAACCGACCCTGCCCCGACCCTGAACGGCGGTGGCCCGGCCGTACCCCACATACGGCCGGACCACCGCGCTCCAGCCGCGCTCTCAGCCCGCGGTGAGGCTGATCGCGGGCGTGTACCTGTTGACCGTGCTGCCCGCGAGCCCCGGGAAGTTCCGCACCTTCTCCCACTGCTCCGTGCTCGAACCGACGCCGTCCCCGGGCGCTTCGAGCGCCGCGATGTGGCCCTCCGCGCTCTCCCACTCGGCGTAGTTGAGCACCCGCGTCCCGTCCGTACTCGCGTGGAAGTACGCGGCGATCCCGGCCGACCGCTCGTAGGGATCGTTGTCGAGAGCCGCGAAGACGGTGTCCGTCCACTCCCGCTGCCGCGCCGCATCGGGTCCCTCGAACTCGATGTCCACGATCACCACGCAGCCCGGCACCCGAGTGTCCCCCTCGGCCAACTCCCCACTGCGGTACAGCTCGTACGAGCCGAGCCCGAGCCGCTCGATCCCCGGCACGGCGGCGTCGATCTCCGCGTTGCGCTCGTCCCGGCCCGTACGGAAGAAGTCCTGGTAGGCCGCCTCGTCGCGCCACTGCGAGTAGTGCAGGAGCGTCTCGCCGTCCTCGCCGACCAGGACGCTGTACGAGAGGAGGCCGCCGTCCGGCCAGTCGCGGCTCCGCCAGGCCTCGCCGATCGCGTCGACCGCCGCGCGCTGCCGTTCGGGCGTGCCCACCCGCCAGGTGCTGACCTTGACGACGCCCACGCCGGGACGGGTGATCTCAGGGACAGTGGTGACCTGCACGGACATGGTGATCCCTCCTCGCCGCACCTCCGTGGTGCGGCGTCACTCACCATGCTCAGATATGAAGTGCGGTTGAGGTCAACGCGTCTTCGCCCAGCGCGCCACCCAGTCGGCGAAGCCGGACTCCTCCTCGAAAGGCGCGGCGCCCACGTCACTCACGGCCCATATCCGGCCACGCTGCGCGCCGGTGACGATCAGATGCCAGTAGAGCCCGCAGCCGTCCGTGCCCAGCACGATGCTGCCGTCGTTGCCGACCTCGTCGATCAGCGGCTCTATCTCCTCGTACGGCCGGGAGTCGTCCTCCCACACCCAGGCCTCGGTGAGCGGGAACGGCCTCGCGGGGGCGCGCTGCCCGTCGTCGGGGCCCCAGTCCGCCGGCAGACGCTCCAGCGGGATCAGCCCGTCGACATCGGCGGGACCCTCACCGCTGCCGTCGCATATCTCGGCGACCAGCGTGCGATACGGCTCCGGCAGCACGATGCCCTGCTCCCGCTCGAAGGCACGCACGGTGTCCCAGCCAAGCGGGGGCCGGCGGATCTCGGGCGGGAAGGCGGCGCGCAGCGCGTCGAGGTCGGCGGGATCGGCGGGATCGGCACGTTCGGTGTTCATACGGCCCATTGGATCACCGGCCACTGACAGGGTCGGCCGTCCAGGCCGTCACGTCGAGGGTTCCCTCCGTGCCGAGGTCGACGCCGAGCGGCAGGGAGATCGGCTCCTCGCCGGGAGCGGGCGTGACGAGGATGTGGGCGCCCGGGGTAGGGGCTCCGTCGAGGGAGGTGACGCGGTTGTTCCACTCCAGATTGGTGCGGGCGGTGCCGTTGGGGGCCAGGGTCAGCTGCCGCGGGCGGTCCTTCCCGTGGGTGATCGACACGTCGATCGGCTCGCGGCCCTCGTCGAGGAGTTCGATGCCCGGGTAGCCCTTGACCCGGTAGGGCTTGTCGCCGCAGTTCCAGAGCTTGACGGTGATCACGCGTATGCCCATGGCCGCGTTCTCGCCGCCGATCACGACGTCGAGGCCGGACGGCGGGCAGCCGGGCGCCTTCGTCCCGACGGACGGGGACGAGGACGAGGACGGGGGCGGGGATCCGTACTGCTGGTAGGAGGGCGAAAGCCGCTCGGGGGACACGGGCCGGGACGGGCCGGCGCCACCGCCCTGCTCCGCCTCGATCTCGCCCTTCACGTCCGAACAGCCCGCCGCCGTCAGCAGCAGGACGAACGCCCCCGCGAGCAGCGCGGCATGGCGGTGTCGCCTCGTCATCGGATCCCCGTCCCCCTTGGTGTACGCGCTGACGCGTCGTCAGTTGTTGCTGTGCAGAACGTCGTTCAGGCCGCCCCAGACCGCGTTGTTCGGACGGGCCTCGACCTTTCCGGTGACCGAGTTGCGGCGGAAGAGGATGTTCGAAGCGCCGGACAGCCCACGCGCCTTGACGATCTCCCCGTCGGGCAGCGTCACACGCGTACCCGCCGTGATGTAGAGACCCGCCTCGACGACACACTCGTCGCCCAGCGGAATACCGACACCCGCCTCCGCGCCGATGAGGCAGCGCTCACCGATCACGATGCGCTCCGTGCCACCGCCGGAGAGGGTGCCCATGGTGGAGGCCCCGCCGCCGATGTCCGAGCCGTCGCCCACGATGACACCGGCCGAGATCCGGCCCTCGACCATGGAGGTGCCGAGGGTGCCCGCGTTGAAGTTGACGAAGCCCTCGTGCATCACGGTGGTGCCCTCGGCGAGGTGCGCACCGAGACGGACGCGGTCGGCGTCGCCGATCCGGACGCCCTTGGGGGCGACGTAGTCCGTCATACGCGGGAACTTGTCGACCGAGGTGACCTGGAGGTGCAGCCCCTCCGCGCGGGCGTTCAGACGCACGGTCTCCAGCGCGTCGACGGCGACCGGGCCGAGCGAGGTCCAGGCGACGTTGGCGAGCAGGCCGAAGAGGCCGTCGAGGCTCTGGCCGTGCGGCTTCACCAGGCGGTGGCTGAGCAGGTGCAGGCGCAGATACGCATCGTGCGCGTCCAGCGGCTTGTCGTCGAGCGAGGCGATGACCGTGACGACGGCGACGACCTCGACCCCGCGGCGCGCGTCGGGCCCGACGGCCTTCCGCGCGGCGTCGCCGAGCAGTTCGGCCGCACGGTCGGCGGTCAGCCGCTCGGTGCCGGCGGGGCCCGGCTCGTCGCTGAGCGCGGGGGCGGGGTACCAGGTGTCGAGGACGGTGCCGTCCTCGGTGAGGGTGGCGAGCCCGGCGGCGACGGCGCCGGTGGTACGAGTAGCAGTCGTGTCGGTCATGAGCGAAACCTAACGGGCGCCCGTACGCCGAGGCCAACCGGTCTCGGCGTACGGGCACCCGCCCCCCCGTGGGTCGAGGGGCCCCGTGGGTCGAGGGGCCTCGTGGTTCGAGGCCGCTCGTGGCTCAAGGGCGCTGACGATCCTTGGCGACCAGAGCCGATTCCAGCACGAGGTCCTCCATGGTGACGTCCCCCTTCTTCCAGGAAGTCGACGGCTCGGCCGTGACCGGCTTCCCGTCCGGCCCGATGTGCTGAACCGCCGAGCTGTCCTGAGTCGCCGTCCACCGCTGCCCGAGCGGCAGACCCGTGGCCGGATCCAGCAGATACATCCTGATCTCGGCGCCGGCGCCTCCGGCGTCCTTCATGCCGATGGCGACGGTCTCCCGGCCGGCGGTGTCGGTGACCCGGCTCGCCTTGATACCGGGGAGCTCCGCCATCGCGCGGTAGACCTTCGCCAGCCCCTCGGGATGGACGATCGGCTGCTCGGTGAACATCAGCCCGAGCGCCCGGAACGCGTGCTGGTCGGGCGTCTCCGGGCCTTCGGAGTCGGTCGGATAGAACCTCAGGACCTCGTCGAGCACCTTGTCCCGGTCGTCGGGCAGGCCGGCGAGGCGTGCGTAGATCTCCCGGGCCGAGTAGTCGTCGTCCTTCCTGCCCTTCTCCGCGGCCGGATCGCCGAACGGGATCCACTCCTCCACCTCGTGCGGCCCCGGGCCCGTCAGGAGCACGGTGTTCTCCTCGCCCGGCATCACCGGCGCCCTCACCGTCGCCCCCGGCGGAGGCTTCTCGCCGGGGCGGAGTTCGACCACGATGCCGGAATTCTCGTCCATGGTCACGTTGTAGGAGCTCTCGCGGGTGTAGATCCACTGCTTGGCGCCGGGGTGCGGCACCGGGTCGTCCTCGACCATCGCGGCGGCGTCCAGCAGCACGTCCTTCGCGCTGCCGACCTTGCCCGCTCCGCTCAGCAGCGACGCGGGCGCCTTGTCCTGCCCGTCCCCGCCCACCAGCAGGGTCACCGTCACGGCGGCCACCGTGACCGCGGCGACGGCTCCGACTGCCCCCGTACGCCAGTCGGAGCGCAGCCTGCGGAGCCGGCCGCCGGACGACGCCGTGTCGAGCAGCCGCTGCCTGCCCGGGGCCAGCCTGGCCCGGTCGGGTACCGGTGCGTCGGCGCGCAGTTCACGCACGAATGTCGTCTCATCCATGGATCGTCGCCTCCGCAACGTCTGTCACTCGGGTGGGGTCGTCGCCCAGCGCCGTACGTACCTTGCGCCGTGCCCTGTTGAGCCGCGACCGGACCGTGCCGATCGGTATGGACAGCGCGTCCGCCACCTCCTGATAGCTGAGGTCCGCCCAGGCGACCAGCAGCAGGACATGCCGGTCGCCGCCGGACAGGGCGGCGACGGCCCCGGCGAGCGCGGCCTGCGCGGCCTGCGCGGTGACCCGGCTGTCGACGCGCTCGACCCAGGACTCGGCGACGGGGTCGCGGCCGGTACGGGCGAGGGCGCGCAGGCCCCGTACCTCCTTACGGCGCTGCTTGCCGATCAGGTTGGCGGCGATGCCGTACAACCAGGGGCGCGCGCTGTCCCGCGTGGTGTCGAACCGGGCGCGGATGCGGAACGCCGTCAGGAAGGTGTCGGCGGTGATGTCGTCGGCGGCGCCGTCGCCGAGCCTGCGTGCGGCGTAGCGGTGGATGTCGGCGGCGTGCCGGTCGTAGAGGAGCGCGAAGACTTCCGGGCGCTCCAGGGACTGTCGGACGACGGCTGCGTCGTCCTCGTCGTCGTCCGGTGGTCTTCCGGTCACGAGCCCTCCGTGTGCGGCGTGTTCAGGTGTGCTTCCACTGCCTGTTCCCCGATGCGCCGCAACGGGTTCACGCGCGGCCGACGGGCCCGCGCCGGTTCGGCCGAGCCGGTTCAGCCGAGCCGGTTGTCGTCGCTGTCGCCGGGGGCGCGGCCGGTGTCGTCCTCGGCGCGCGGCAGGAGCCGGTGCCCCTCGGAATGGTGGTTCACCCAGCCGCAGACTCCACAGCTGTAGCGGCCGTCGAGCCCGGCGATGAGCGTGCCGCACTGCCGGCACTCCGCGTACGTGATCTCGGGGCCTATGACGGCCACGGGTTCCGGCGCGGACTCCGGCGCGCGCTCCGGCACGGACCTGGCGGGCGGATTGGTCATCCGGTCAATCTACCGGGACCGCTCCACGCCCCGTCGAACCGTCCGCGAGGATCCGGCGGAGCATCTCGCGCGTGTAGCCGGCGTCGTACTCGCTGCCGGTGAGCAGTACTTGCAGGCAGATGCCGTCGAGCAGCGCGACCAGCGCGCGGGCGGTGACCGGGTCGACCCGGTCGGCGAGGATCGTCGTGACCCCGACGCACCACTCGGCGGCCACGGGCCGCAGCGCGGGGCGGCGCAGGGCGGCGAGGTACAGCTCGTACTCCAGCTCGACGCTCGTGGGGTCCGCCGCCAGCCACCGCCCGGTGATACGGGCCAGCTCGTCCGCGATGTCGCACTCCGGGTCGGCGAGGGCGCCGCTCTCCCTGACGGCGGTGGCGAAGCCCTCGTTGGCCTGTCGCAGCGCGGCGACCAACAGCTCGTCCAGGGAGGCGAAGTGATACGTCGTGGAGCCGAGCGGCACATCGGCCTCGGCGGCGACGGTGCGGTGGCTCAGCCCCGCGATCCCGCTGCCGCCGACCACCCGGATCGCCGCGTCGATGATCCGCTGGCGTCGCTCGGGGTCGTAGCGCCGCGCCATCAGTGGGCCCCGCCGAGATTGAGGAGTACGACACCGCCGATGACGAGCGCGATGCCGGCGAGTTTGGCCGGGGTGGCCGCCTCGCTCAGGAAGACCATGCCGATGGCGGCGACGGCGGCGGTGCCGACGCCCGCCCAGATCGCGTACGCGGTGCCCACGGAGAGGGTCTTGAGTGTCTGGGCGAGCAGCGCGAAGGCCAGCACATAGCCGACCACGGCTCCCAGTGAGGGCCAGAGCCGGGTGAAGCCCTCGCTGTACTTCATGGCCGTCGTACCGGCCACCTCCGCCGCGATCGCGACGGCGAGCAATCCGTATGCCAGTCCCATGTGTACGAGTGTACGCATGGGATGCGTACGTGCGTACACAAGATGGCGGAATTCCCGGTCGGCGCACCAGCGGCTACGGTGTCCCGGCCGGAGTCGGCGATAACACATCGGAGCAGAGCAGTGACGCAGGACGCGGGGTGGGGCGGCGGCCCGAACAGCGGGCCGCCGGGCGGTTACGGGCCGTACGGCGGTGGCGGTCCGCCGCCGTACGGAAACCAACCTCCGTACGGAAACCAGCCTCCCTACGGAGGTCAGCCCCCTTACGGCGGTGGGCCGCCGCCTCCGTACGGAAGCGGTCCCCCGCCCGGCTGGGGCGGCTGGTCGCGCCCGCAGGGGCCGAAGCCCGGTGTCATACCGCTGAGCCCGCTCGGCCTCGGCGAGATACTCGGCGGCGCGTTCTCGACGCTGGGCCGCTACTGGGCGCAGGTGCTGGGCGTCGCCGTGGTGGTGTACGGCGCCGCGTTGCTGGTGAGCGGTGCGGCGCTGGCCGTCGCGTACGCCGCCGTCGGCGACCATCTGTCGGCCGTCGTCGACACCCCGGGCCGCTCCACACCCGCGTGGGACGACGTACAGCCGCTGATCGTCGCCTTCGTCTGCCTCTGGCTCGTACTGATGGCGACGCTGCTGCTCGCCACCGCGATGATGCAGACCTGCTGCCCGTTGATCGTCCAGGAGGCGGTGCTCGGCGGGCCGGTCAAGGTCGCCGCGACCCTGCTGCGGGCGCTGTCGCGGGTGCCGGCCGCGATCGGAACGGTCTTCCTCAGCGGGCTGATCGCGATGATCCCGGTACTGCTGTTCATCACCGGAGTGGTCTCGACGGTGGTCATGTTCGCCGCCACGGGCGGCTGGGACCCGGCCGCCTGGCTGATCCTCCTGGGCTTCGTGGGCAGTCTGGTCCTCGGGCCCCTGGCGATCTGGCTGTGGGTGCTGTTCAGCCTCGCCCCGGCGGTCGTCGTCATCGAGTCGCGCGGCCCCGTCGACGCGCTGCGCCGCTCGGCCCAACTGGTGCGCGGCTCCTGGTGGCGCGTCTGCGGCATCTCGCTGCTGGCCTTCGTGATCGCCTCGATCGCCGGCCTGGTGCTCCAGCAAGTGCTCAATGTGGTGGGGGCGTTGCCCAACACCCTCAGCTCGGGAGAGTTCAGCTACGAGCCGACCCTGGGCGAGATCTTCGTCGCCGTGAGCGGCTATCTGCTCCTGGCGCTGGTGGGCCAACTGGTCAGCCAGGTCTTCTCGACGACCTTCCCGCAGCTGGTGCTCAACCTTCTCTACATCGACCAGCGCATCCGCAGGGAGGACCTGGCGCCGTCGCTGATCGCGGCGGCGGGCACCCGGCCCGCTCCCTACCGGCCGGCACATCGCTGACGAAGGCCGGGTACCACGCGAGCGACCGGCGCGGGCGGGTTACCGCCACGGCGGTTTCACGCCAGGGGTGAAGCCGTTCCCGGCCCTGATTTGCCGGTAGATCAGCTCTATGACATTTTCCCTCTCCTCCGTCTCCGGCCGGGCGAGACCCGCCCGCGCGGGACTCAGGGCTCCGCTCATAGCGATCTCGGTCGCCCTCGTGAGCGGCGTCATTCTCCCGGTGGCCGGTCCGGCCGCCGCCGCTCCCAAGCCACCGACCGCCGGGGACCGCCAGGGTTCCGAGGTCCAGGACTACGACATCACCCTGGTCACCGGGGACGTCGTCCACTACTCGGACGGCGCCGGCGACCAGGACACCGTCACCGTCGACCGCCCCGAGGGCGCGAAGGGCGGCGTGCGTGTGCAGCAGGCCGGGGAGGACATCTACGTCATCCCCGACGAGGCGGTGTCCCTCCTCGCGGCGGGCACGCTGGACCGACGTCTCTTCAACGTGTCGACACTGGTCGAGATGGGCTACGACGACCGGCGCTCGGCGGGCATTCCGCTCATCGCCACCTACCCGGCGGGCAAGGCCCGTTCACTGCCCGGGGCTCCGGACGGCAGCAGGACGGTCACCCGGCTCGACTCGGTCCACGGCGCGGCGCTGAAGGCCGACAAGGACGACGCCCGTACGTTCTGGAGCTCCATCTCCCGTACGGAGACCAGCCGTTCGCTGGACAGCGGCATCGCCAAGCTCTGGCTCGACGGCAAGGTCGAGGCCACACTCAAGGACTCCGTACCGCAGGTCAACGCCCCGCAGGCGTGGGCAGCGGGCTTCGACGGCAAGGGCACCACGGTCGCCGTCCTGGACACCGGCATCGACGCGACCCATCCGGACGTCAAGGACCGCGTCACGCTGTCCAAGAGCTTCGTGCCGGGTGAGGAGGTCGACGACAAGAACGGCCACGGCACGCACGTCGCCTCCACCATCGCGGGTTCGGGCGCGGCGTCGGACGGGGTCAACAAGGGCGTCGCACCGGCGGCCGACCTGATCGTCGGCAAGGTGCTGAGCGACGAGGGATCGGGCGCGGACTCCGGCATCATCGAAGCGATGGAGTGGGCGAAGGCCGAGGGCGCCGACGTCGTCTCCATGAGCCTCGGCTCCAGCGTCCCGGACGACGGCACCGACCCGATGTCGCAGGCCGTCGACGCCCTGTCGGCCGACGGCGGTCCGCTCTTCGTGATCGCCGCGGGCAACGCCTACGGCGCGGGCACCATCGGTTCGCCCGGCTCGGCGGCGAAGGCCCTCACCGTCGCCGCCGTCGACAAGAGCGACCGGCGCGCCGACTTCTCCTCGATGGGCCCGCTCGTCGGGTCGTACGGTCTGAAGCCGGACCTGTCCGCGCCCGGCGTCGACATCAACGCCGCCGCCTCGCAGTCGGTTCCGGGCATCGAGGGCCTGTACCAGCAGATGTCCGGTACCTCGATGGCCACGCCGCACGTCGCCGGCGCCGCCGCCATCCTGAAGCAGCGGCACCCCGACTGGTCCGGTCAGCGCGTCAAGGACGCGCTGATGAGCTCCTCCAAGGAACTGCCCGACCACACGCCGTACGAGCAGGGCACCGGCCGGCTGGACGTGAAGGCCGCGATCGACACCACGATCGAGGCCACCGGCTCGGTCGAGGTCGCCTCGTACGACTGGCCGCACAACGCGTCCGACCCGGTGGCGGAGCGCGCCATCACCTACCGCAACACGGGTGCCAAGGACATCACGCTCGACCTGACCACCGGTACGGACGCCGAGACCTACACCCTGTCGACCTCCACCCTGACCGTTCCGGCGGGCTCCACCGCCGAGGCCGTCCTCTCGGTGGACCCGACGAAGGCCGCGAACGACACCCAGTTCTCCGGTCAGGTCGTCGCCAAGGACGCCACGGGCGCGACCGTCGCGCACACCGGCTTCGCGCTCAACAAGGAGCAGGAGCTGTACGACCTCACCCTTCGGCTCCGCGACCGCGCGGGCCGGCCGATGGACGGCAACGTCGTCCTCGGCGCGCTCGGCGACCCGAACCTGGGCGTCGTCCAGGTCTCCGGCGAGACCACGCTGCGGCTGCCTCCCGGCAACTACACCGCGTGGACCGCCGCGGACATCGACGGTGACCGGGCCGACTCGAAGGCCCTGGCGTTCCTCGCGGCCCCCGAGACGATCCTCGACAAGGCCACCACCGTCACGCTCGACGCCTCCAAGGCCCGCAAGGTCGACGTGCGCACGCCGAAGGAGACGGAGACCCGCCAGCTGCGGTACGACATGGCCCGCACGTCCCCCGAGGGTGTGGTCCAGCGCGACGCCTACCAGATCCCGCTGACCTACGACCAGTTGTGGGCGGCCCCCACGAAGAAGGTCACCGAGGGAAGCTTCAGCTTCCTGACCCGCTGGCGTCAGGGCGAGGAGCTGATCGACCTCACGGCCGACGGTCACGACGTCCCGGTCACCGTGCAGGCCGGCTCGGTCGTCGCCGAGGACAGCGAGCAGAAACTGACGGCCGTCTACGCCGGCGACGGCGCCGCGGCCGACTTCACGGGCCGGAGCGTCAAGGGCAAGGCCGTGGTGGTCACCCGAAGCGACACCGTCCCGCCCGAGGAGCGGCTGGCCAACGCGCTCGCCGCGGGCGCGAAGGCGCTCCTGGTCGTCAACGACGAGCGCGGAGTCGCGATGGAGTCCTACGTCCCGTACGGCGAGGAGACCACCATCCCGGTCGCCTCGGTGCGGCGGATCGTGGGCGCGACGCTGATCGAGGCGGCGCGGCGCGGCAAGAAGGTCACCCTCGACCAGCGGAAGTTCGCCTCCTACGTATACGACCTGGTCGACCGTCACGACGGCGCGATCCCGGACCGCTCGCTGACCTTCGCACCGTCGGCGCGTCAGCTGGCGAAGGTGGAGAACACCTTCTACGGCCACCAGGAAAAGCTGGGCGCCGGCTACCGCTACGACATCCCGGACTACGGCCCCGGCCTCGGTTTCGAGGAGTACGAGAAGTTCCCGGGCACCCGGACCGAGTGGGTCACCCCGCTTCCGGGCGCGTCCTTCTGGTACGAGAACCACTCGGTCCTGACCGCCGACTCCGGCCCCGCACACGAGGTACGGAGCGCGGAGCTCGACTACACGGCGGGCCGGACCTACCGCGACCAGTGGTTCGCCCCGGTGGTCGGTCCCCGGCTCGGTACGGGCTACTGGGGGCCGTTCCGTACCTCGTACAACGACTTCCAGTTCAACATCACACCGTGGACCGACTCGGGCGAGGGCCACTCCGGCTCGATGCCCGAGGACGAGTACGACACCACGTCGTACGCCTTCTACCAAGGTGACACCCTGATCAAGAAGGGTGCGGGCCGGGCGGGCTACGCCTGGGACCTGTCGTCGGACGCGCTGCCGTACCGACTGGTCATCGACTCGGCTCGGGACGAGGCCAGATGGAAGACCTCGACGCGGACGCACACGGAGTGGGACTTCGTCTCCGGCGCCCTGCCCGAGGGCACCGAGCAGGCCGACATCCCGCTGCTGCAGCTCGACTACGACGTGGACACCGACCTGGCGGGTGACGTCAGGGCCGGGAAGTGGGTCGAGATCGGTCTGGAGTCCGGTACCCAGGCGTGGCTGGCGGGTGCGGTGAAGGCCACCAAGGCGTCGCTGTCGGTCAGCTACGACGAGGGCAAGACATGGAGTGCGGCGGAGCTGCGCAAGAGCTCGTCGGGGCAGTGGACCGCGAAGGTGCGGACGCCCTCCAGAGGCGCCTCCTCCGTCTCGCTGAAGGCACACGCCGAGGGCCCCGGGGGCCTGGGCGTCGACCAGGAGATCATCAGGGCCTTCGGCCTCAAGTGATCGGCTGACCGCCGACAAAGCCATCAGGCCCGGTGCTCCGAGAAATCTCGGAGCACCGGGCCTGATGAGCGGAGCAATCAGATGTCGTCAGACGTGATCAGATGTGATCAGACGTTGAAGCCCAGCGCGCGCAACTGCTCGCGGCCGTCGTCCGTGATCTTGTCCGGACCCCACGGCGGCATCCAGACCCAGTTGATCTTCAGCTCGTTGACGATGCCCTCCGTCGCCGACTTCGCCTGGTCCTCGATCACGTCGGTCAGCGGACAGGCCGCCGACGTCAGCGTCATGTCGAGGGTGGCGACGTTCGACTCGTCGATGTGGACGCCGTAGATCAGGCCCAGATTGACGACGTCGATCCCCAGCTCGGGGTCGACGACGTCGTACAGCGCCTCGCGGACCTCCTCCTCGGAGGCCGGCTTCATCATCACGGTCTCGTTCTCGCTCATGCCGTCTCCTTCTGCGCGGTGTCGCCCAGTGCCTGGGCCGTCGCGTCCTTCCACGCCATCCAGCTCAGCAGCGCGCACTTCACACGGGCGGGGTACTTGGAGACGCCGGCGAACGCCACGGCGTCCTCCAGCACCTCCTCCATCGCGTCGTCGGGCTCGATCTTGCCCTTGGACTGCATCAGCTCCAGGAACGTGCTCTGGATCTTCTGCGCGTCTGCGAGTTCCTTGCCGACGAGCAGATCGTTCAGCACGGACGCGCTGGCCTGGCTGATGGAGCAGCCCTGGCCCTCGTACGACACGTCCTCGATGCGGGAGCCGTCGTACTTCACGCGGAGCGTGATCTCGTCACCGCACGTCGGGTTGACGTGGTGCACCTCTGCGTCGCCGTCCCGCAGGCCGCGCCCGTGGGGGTGCTTGTAGTGGTCCAGGATGACTTCCTGGTACATGGAATCCAGCTTCACCGGTCAATCCCTCATCCGAAGAAATTACGGACGTGCTCCAGCCCGTCGACCAGAGCGTCGACCTCGGACTGCGTGGAGTACAGATAGAACGACGCCCGCGTGGTCGCCGGAATTCCGTACCGCAGGCAGACCGGCCGTGCGCAGTGGTGACCGACCCGGACGGCGATGCCCTGCTCGTCCAGCACCTGCCCCACGTCGTGGGGGTGGATGTCTCCGAGTGTGAAGGAGATCGTCGCGCCGCGCTCCTCGGCCGTGGCCGGGCCGATGATCCGCAAGGAGGGGACCTCCAGCAGCCGCTTCACCGCGTACTCGGTGATGGCGTGCTCGTGCGCGGCGATCTTGTCCATACCGATCGCGCTCAGATAGTCCACGGCCGCGCCGAGGCCGACGGCCTGGGCGATCGGGGGCGTACCCGCCTCGAACTTGTGCGGGGCGGGGGCGTACGTCGAGGAGTGCATCGACACGGTCTCGATCATCTCGCCGCCGCCGAGGAACGGCGGAAGGTCCTCCAGCAGCTCCTGGCGGCCCCACAGGACGCCGATACCGGTCGGGCCGCACATCTTGTGGCCCGTGAAGGCCACGAAGTCGGCCTGGAGCGCCTGCACGTCGACCGCGACGTGCGGGGCCGCCTGCGAGGCGTCGATCAGCACCAGCGCGCCGACCTCCTGGGCGCGGCGGACGATCGCCTCGACGGGGTTGACCGTGCCCAGGATGTTCGAGATCAGCACGAAGGAGACGATCTTCGTCTTCTCGGTGATGATCTCGTTGATGTTCGACAGGTCGAGCCGGCCGTCGTCGGTGAGACCGAACCACTTCAGCTTCGCCCCGGTGCGCTGCGAGAGCAGCTGCCACGGCACGATGTTGGAGTGGTGCTCCATCTCCGTGATGACGATCTCGGTCTCGTGGTCCACGCGGTAGGGCTCGTCGGCCCAGCCCAGCATGTTCGCCACGAGGTTGAGCGACTCGGAGGCGTTCTTGGTGAAGATCACCTCGTCGCGGCTCGGCGCGTTGATGAACGCGGCGACCTTGTCGCGCGCGCCTTCGTAGAGCGCCGTGGCCTCCTCGGCGAGCACATGGACGCCGCGGTGCACGTTGGCGTTGTGCTGCTCGTAGTACTCGTTGAGGGCGTCGAGGACCTGGCGCGGCTTCTGCGACGTCGCCGCGTTGTCCAGGTACACGATCTTCTTCCCGTCGTGGACCAGCCGGTCCAGCAGGGGAAAGTCCTTACGGACCGCCTCGTCGAGGAGTCGTTCCGACCCGGTGAGGAGGCCTGACGGCTGTGTCACGCGGATACGCCACCCTTCACGTACGCCTCGTAGCCCTCGTTCTCCAGCTTGTCCGCCAGCTCCGCGCCGCCGGACTCGGCGATACGGCCCTGGGCGAAGACATGCACGAAGTCGGGCTTGATGTAGCGGAGGATCCGCGTGTAGTGCGTGATCAGCAGCGTGCCGACCTCTCCGCTCTCCCGGACGCGGTTGACGCCCTCGGAGACCACCCGCAGCGCGTCGACGTCCAGACCGGAGTCCGTCTCGTCGAGGATCGCGACCTTGGGCTTGAGCAGTTCGAGCTGAAGGATCTCGTGGCGCTTCTTCTCGCCGCCGGAGAAGCCTTCGTTGACGTTGCGCTCCGCGAACGCCGGGTCCATGTGGAGCTGCTCCATCGCGCTCCTGACCTCCTTGACCCACGTACGCAGCTTGGGTGCCTCGCCGCGCATGGCGGTGGCGGAGGTGCGCAGGAAGTTGGAGACGGAGACTCCGGGGACCTCGACGGGGTACTGCATCGCGAGGAAGAGCCCGGCGCGGGCGCGCTCGTCGACGGTCATCTCCAGGACGTCCTCGCCGTCCAGCGTCACGGTGCCACCGGTGATCGTGTACTTGGGGTGGCCCGCGATGGAGTACGCGAGGGTCGACTTGCCGGAGCCGTTGGGGCCCATGATGGCGTGCGTCTCGCCCTGCTTGACGGTCAGGTCGACGCCCTTGAGGATCTCGCGGGCACCGCCCTCCGCCTCGACAGTGACGTGCAGGTCGTTGATTTCAAGGGTTGCCATGGCTGACTCAGGACTCCTGGGTGACGGAGACGAGCACATCGTCCCCTTGGATCTGTACGGGGTATACGGGGACGGGGCGCGTCGCGGGCAGGCCGTTCGGCTTGCCGGTCCGCAGGTCGAAGCTGGAGCCGTGCAGCCAGCACTCGATCGAGCAGTCCTCGACCTCGCCCTCCGAGAGGGAGACGTTCGCGTGCGAGCAGATGTCGTTGATCGCGAACACCTCGCCCTCGGTACGGATGACGGAGACCGGTATGCCGTCGAGTTCGACCCGCTTGGGGGTGCCGTCCTCCAGCTCGGTCAGTCCACATGCACGGACGAAGGCCATCACACCGATGCCTCCAGCTCCGCCTCGATCTTGCCGAGCAGGCGCTCCTCGACGTCGGGCAGTCCGATCTGCTGGACCAGCTCGGCGAAGAAGCCGCGGATGACGAGGCGGCGGGCCTCGATCTGCGGGATGCCGCGCGACATCAGGTAGAAGAGCTGCTCGTCGTCGAACCGGCCGGTGGCCGAGGCGTGACCGGCGCCGGCGATCTCGCCGGTCTCGATCTCCAGGTTCGGCACGGAGTCGACCCGGGCACCGTCCGTGAGGACCAGGTTCCGGTTCATCTCGTAGGTGTCGGTGCCCTCGGCGGCGGCGCGGATGAGCACGTCACCGATCCAGACGGCGTGCGCGTCGTCGCCCTGGAGCGCGCCCTTGTAGACGGCGTTGGACTTGCAGTGCGGCGCGTTGTGGTCGACCAGGAGGCGGTGCTCCTGGTGCTGGCCCTTGTCGGTGAAGTACAGGCCGAACAGCTCGGCCTCGCCGCCGGGGCCCGCGTAGGCCACGCGCGGGTGGAGCCGTACGACGTCGCCGCCGAAGGTCACCACGATCGACTTGAACGAGGCGTCCCTGCCGATCAGCGCGTTGTGCTGGGCGACATGAACGGCCTTGGCGTCCCAGTCCTGCACGGACACGACGGTGAGCTTGGCGCCGTCGCCGACGAGGAAGTCGACGTTGGCGGCGACCACCGCGTCACCGGTGTGGTCGATGACCACGACCGCCTCGGCGAAGGCGCCCAGTTCGATCACCTGGTGCACGAAGGCGGTACCGCCCTGGCCGTGCACGGTGATCCGGATCGGCTCGGTGAGCACCGTCTCCTTGGGAACGGAGACGACCGACGCCTTCTCGAACGAGGTGTACGCCTGGGCGGCCACCCGGTCCACCGGCGTACCGGCCCTGCCCACGCGCGGGTCGTCGCGGCCGACGGTCTCCTGGGTGACACCCGCGGGGGTGTACACCTCCGTACGGATACGGCCGTCGGCGACGGCCGTTCCGTCCTGGAGACCGCGCAGTCGCTCCAGCGGCGTGAACCGCCACTCCTCCTCGCGGCCGTGCGGAACGGGGAAGTCCGCGACGTCGTAGGACGGCGGCGCGCTCATGCGCGTGGCGACGGTCGACTCGGCGGCCACCGCGATCGAACCGGCGGTGGTGGAACCCACCGGAATGTTCTGAGCCTCAGCCATGGCTGTCGTCGTGCTCTCTCTCTGCCTCTTGGGGAATCGGTCGCTGCTGCGGAGAACCTGCCGCCGGGGGCAGGGTCAGCCGACGGAGCCTTCCATCTGGAGCTCGATCAGCCGGTTGAGCTCCAGGGCGTACTCCATGGGCAGTTCCTTGGCGATCGGCTCCACGAAGCCGCGCACGATCATCGCCATGGCCTCGAACTCGGTCATGCCGCGGCTCATCAGGTAGAAGAGCTGGTCCTCGGAGACCTTGGAGACCGTCGCCTCGTGCCCCATCGACACGTCGTCCTCACGGACGTCCACGTACGGATAGGTGTCGGAGCGCGAGATGGTGTCGACCAGCAGCGCGTCGCAGAGCACGTTGGACTTGGATCCGGGCGCGCCCTCACCGATCTCGATGAGACCTCGGTAGGAGGTACGGCCGCCGCCTCGCGCCACCGACTTGGAGACGATGTTGGACGAGGTGTTCGGGGCCATGTGCACCATCTTGGCGCCGGCGTCCTGGTGCTGGCCCTCGCCCGCGAAGGCGATGGACAGGGTCTCGCCCTTGGCGTGCTCGCCCATCAGATAGACGGCCGGGTACTTCATGGTGACCTTGGAGCCGATGTTGCCGTCGACCCATTCCATGGTCGCGCCCTCGTAGGCCACGGCACGCTTGGTGACGAGGTTGTAGACGTTGTTCGACCAGTTCTGGATGGTCGTGTAACGGCAGCGGCCACCCTTCTTGACGATGATCTCGACCACGGCGCTGTGCAGCGAGTCCGAGGAGTAGATCGGCGCCGTACAGCCCTCGACGTAGTGGACGTAGGCGTCCTCGTCGACGATGATCAGCGTCCGCTCGAACTGGCCCATGTTCTCCGTGTTGATACGGAAGTAGGCCTGGAGCGGGATCTCGACGTGCACGCCCTTCGGCACGTAGATGAACGAACCGCCGGACCACACGGCCGAGTTCAGCGAGGCGAACTTGTTGTCGCCGACCGGGATGACCGTGCCGAAGTACTCCTGGAACAGCTCCGGGTTCTCCCGGAGGGCGGTGTCCGTGTCCTTGAAGATGACGCCCTGCTCCTCCAGGTCCTCACGGATCTGGTGGTAGACGACCTCGGACTCGTACTGGGCCGCGACACCGGCGACGAGGCGCTGCTTCTCCGCCTCGGGGATGCCGAGCCTGTCGTACGTGTTCTTGATGTCCTCGGGCAGGTCCTCCCAGGACTCCGCCTGCTTCTCCGTCGACCGGACGAAGTACTTGATGTTGTCGAAGTCGATGCCCGACAGGTCGGAGCCCCAGCTCGGCATGGGCTTCTTGCCGAAGAGCTTCAGGCCCTTGAGACGGAGCTTGAGCATCCACTCCGGCTCGTTCTTCTTCGACGAGATGTCGCGGACGACCTCTTCGGAGAGACCCCGCTTGGCGGTGGCGCCGGCCGTGTCGGAGTCGGCCCAGCCGTATTCGTACTTGCCCAGTCCGTCGAGCTCAGGATGGGCGGTCTCCGTGGGGAGCGTCATGCGGGGTTCCTCCCGGCCGTGCTTTCGGATGCGTGATGATCGGTCTGCTGGCTGATCTTCGGTGTGTCGGTCTGTGGGGTGGCGCCCTGCGGGGCACCCGGTGGCGCGCCGTGCCCGGTGGCGTGGGGGATGAACGTCGTGCACACCCCGTCGCCGTGGGCGATGGTCGCCAGCCGTTGCACATGGGTCCCGAGCAGTTCGGAGAAGAATTCCGTCTCCGCCTCGCACAACTGCGGATACTTCTCGGCCACGTGGGCCACCGGGCAGTGGTGCTGGCAGAGCTGCTCGCCCTGCTGGTTCGGTGCGCTACGAGCCGTAGCAGCGTACCCGTCGGCACTCAGCGCCTTGGCGAGCGCCTCCGTGCGCTTCTCGGGCGCGGCGGCCTCGACGGCTTCCCGGTAGGCCCCCGCCTGGGTGGCGATCCGGTCGCGCGCGAAGGCGCTGACGGCCGCGTCGCCCTTGGCTCCGCCGCCCGCGGCACGGGCGATCCAGTCGATGGCGTCGGCGGCGAGCTTGTCGTACGACTGGTCGAAGGCGTCCCTGCCGCAGTCGGTGAGGGCGAAGACCTTGGCGGGCCTGCCACGCCCGCGTGAGCCGTAGACTCGCTGGTCGCGCGGCTCCACGACGGCGTCGGCGGCCAGCGCGTCGAGATGACGGCGGACGGCGGCCTGGGTGAGCTTCAGGCGCCCCGCGAGGTCGGAGACGGTGGACGGGCCGTGATCCAGGATGGAGCGCGCGACCCGGTTGCGTGTGGAACGCTCACCGGTCGCGAGTTCCTCCTGCGGAGCCTCGCCAACGTATTTCACAACGCCATTGTTGCGTAATTCCTTCGCGAGTGACAACAGGCGTCCGAAACGATGAGTCGTGCCGTTCGTCACTTAGGGTCACCTAAGAAGATCGGGGGCGACCGCACGAACGAGCGGTTTGACCGCCCCCGGAACCGGGGCCCCGGGGCCGCTGCCTAGACTCACGGCATGCGCAGCGTCGTCGGAGAGCCGGTGGTCCAGGTCCGGGGCCTGGTCAAGCGGTACGGGGCCAGGACCGCCGTGAACGGCCTCGACCTGGTGTTCCGGGCGGGCACGGTGTCCGCGGTCCTCGGCCCCAACGGAGCCGGCAAGACCACCACGATCGAGACCTGCGAGGGCTATCGCAGGCCGGACGAGGGCACCGTACGCGTCCTCGGACTCGATCCCGTGGCCGACGCGGCGCGGCTGCGCCCCCGGATCGGCGTGATGCTCCAGTCGGGTGGCGTGTACTCGGGCGCCCGCGCGGAGGAGATGCTGCGCCACATGGCCGCACTGCACGCGAACCCGCTGGACGTGACCGCGCTGATCGAACGTCTCGGGCTCGGCGGCTGCGGCCGTACGGCCTACCGGCGGCTCTCCGGCGGCCAGCAGCAGCGGCTCTCGCTCGCCATGGCGGTCGTCGGCCGGCCCGAGCTGGTGTTCCTGGACGAGCCGACCGCGGGGCTCGACCCGCAGGCCCGCCGCTCCACCTGGGACCTGGTGCGCGAGCTGCGCGCCGACGGCGTGACCACGGTGCTCACCACGCACTTCATGGACGAGGCCGAGGAACTGGCCGACGACGTCGCCATCGTCGACGCCGGCCGGGTCGTGGCGCACGGCACCACCGAGGAGCTGTGCCGGGGCGGCGCCGAGAACACCCTGCGCTTCACCGGCCGCCCCGGACTCGACGTCGGCTCGCTCCTCAAGGCACTGCCCGACGGATCGGCCGCCGCCGAACTGACGCCGGGCGCCTACCGGATCGGCGGCACGATCGACCCGCAGCTGCTCGCGACGGTGACGTCCTGGTGCGCGCAGCACGGGGTGATGCCGGAGAAGATCTCCGTCGAGCGGCACACGCTGGAGGACGTCTTCCTCGAACTGACCGGCAAGGAGCTGCGTCCATGAGCACCGATACGGAGATGAGTACCGGTGCGGGGACGGGCGCCGGTACGTACACACCCGCCCCGGGCGCGGCGCCGCTGTCGCGGATGATCGCCGCGCAGACGGCCTTCGAGACGAAGATGCTGCTGCGCAACGGTGAGCAGCTGCTGCTGACCGTGATCATCCCGAGTCTGCTGCTGGTGCTGTTCTCGACCGTCGACATCATCGACACGGGCTCGGGCGCGTCGGTCGACTTCCTGGCCCCCGGCGTCCTCGCGCTGGCCGTGATGTCGACGGCCTTCACCGGACAGGCCATCGCGACGGGCTTCGAGCGGCGCTACGGGGTGCTGAAGCGGCTCGGCGCGTCGCCCCTGCCGCGCTGGGCCCTGATGACCGCCAAGACACTCTCGGTCCTGGTGACGGAAGTGCTCCAGATCGTGCTGCTGGCGGTCATCGCGTTCGCGCTCGGCTGGTCGCCGGAGGGCAATCCCTTCGCCGTGACTCTGCTGCTCGCCCTCGGGACGGCCGCGTTCTCCGGGCTCGGGCTGCTGATGGCGGGCACGCTCAAGGCCGAGGCGACGCTGGCCGCGGCGAATCTGGTGTTCGTGCTGCTGCTGGTGGGCGGCGGCGTGATCGTACCGATGGACAAGTTCCCCGAGGTGGCACAGACGTTGCTCGGTCTGCTGCCGATCTCGGCCCTCTCCGAGGGGCTGCGGGACGTGCTCCAGCACGGTGCGGGGATGCCCTGGGACGATCTCGGGGTGCTGGCGGTCTGGGCGGTGCTCGGGCTCGGGGCGGCGGCCCGTCTCTTCCGCTGGGAGTAGCGCGCCGACGCGCGCGGGGACCCCCTCGTGACTGCGTTCACAAACGCCCGCCTACCATGGTTGCCGTGTGGAACCCCCTCGACTACATCGCCCAGCGCTGGACGCCCTCCCCCCGAATCCTCCGGCGCGCCGCGCTCTCCGCCGTCGTGATGACCGTCGTCATCATCGTCACCGGCGGGGCCGTCCGGCTCACGGGCTCCGGGCTCGGCTGCGACACCTGGCCGAAGTGCACGGACGACAGCCTGTTCGCGACGCCCGAGCAGGGTCTGCACGGCGCGATCGAGTTCGGCAACCGGATGCTGACGTACGTCCTGTCGGCCGCCGTCGGCTGGGCGATCGTGGCGGCCAGGTCGGCCAAGCCCCGGCGGCGCGGCCTCACCCGGCTCGCCTGGAGCATGTTCTGGCTGGTGGTGGTGAACGCCGTCATGGGCGGCATCACGGTCCATATGCAGCTCAACCCCTGGACGGTGGCCGTCCACTTCCTGCTCGCCAATGCCCTGCTCACCGTCACCGTGCTCGTCTGGCAGCGCACCGGCGAGGGCGACTCGACGCCCCGGCCGCGGGTCCCCCGTCCCGTACGGAAGCTGTCCTGGGCGCTGATCGTCACAACGGTGGTGCTGATCACCCTGGGAACGACGGTGACCGGTTCCGGCAAGCACGCGGGCGACAGCAGCGAGGTGCCGCGCATGCCGTGGAACTGGATCGACGCGGCGCACGTCCACTCCGCCGCGGCCTGGCTGGTCTGCGCGCTGGCGATCGCGATGTGGCTGGTGCTGCGTGTCGTGGACGCCCCGGACGACACCCGCGCGAGGGCGCGTGACCTGCTGATCGTCCTGCTCGCGCAGGGCGGTATCGGTTACGTCCAGTTCTTCACCGACGTGCCCGAGTTCCTGGTCGGCGTCCATATGCTCGGCTCCGCGCTCACCTGGATCGCGGTGCTGCGGCTCGCGTTGAGCCTGCGGGAGCGGCCCGTGGCGGACCCGGCGATCCCGGCGCAGGCGGACCCGGCCGACCCGGCGCTGTCCACGGCCTGAGCCCGTCGCGACGACCTGACGACCCGTCAGATCCCGTCCAGGCCGTAGACCCGGCGGGCGTTGCCCGAGGCGATCATCTCCGCGACGCGCTGCGCGTCGGCGACCGCCCACGAGCCGTCCGCCGCCCAGCCGCCGAGCACCCGCGTCAGCGCCTGCCGGAAGACTCTCGCGCCCACCACGTGCAGTTCGGGCAGCCCGCGCGCGCCGCTGGAGTAGAGCAGCTTCCCGAACGGCGCCAGCTCCAGCACCTCCGCCAGTACGTCCGCCGCGCGGGCCCCGGTGTGCGCGAGGGCCGGGCCGAGATCGGCGTACACGTGCGGGAAGGCCCCGGCGAGCCGCGCGGCGTGCCGGTGGTACGGCCTGCCGTACAGCAGGACCAGGTCGGTGCCGAGCCCGGCCGTGGCCGCCGCGAAGCCCGCGATCTGCGCCGGACCGCCGCCGGAACAGACGCCCGGGCACTCCTCGGCGCCGCCGCCCGCGTGCAGTTGGAGCGGCAGCCCGGTGGCGACGGCGGTCCACAGCAGATGCCGCAGCAGTACGGGGTCGGTGAGCCGGCCGCCCACCCGCCGCCGGGCGAGCCAGCGTCCGGCGGCGGCGCGTACCTCGCCGGCTCCCGGCGGTTCGGACGCCGGGGCGGCGGCGTGGCGCAGGGCGGTCACGGACACGAAGGCGACGGCGGAACCGGCCGCCGTGTGCACGGCGTGGGCGAGGTTGGCGAGCAGCGAGTCGACGGTGCCCGAGGTGTCGGCCACCTGCTGGGCGAGCAGTTCGAGCCGTACGATCTCGCGGGCCTCGGCGGCGCCGGCCGCCGCGAGCTCCTCGGGGCCGGTCAGATCGCCGGGCAGCCCGGTGTCGACCAGATAGGTGGTGATGCCGGTGCCGCGCAACAGCCGCCGCCCGGCCTCCAGGACGCCGAGTTCCCGGCGCCGGGCGAGATAGCCGGCGGGTGAGGTGTGCGGCTCCAGTCCGAGGAGCGGCGGGCACCAGCGCCGTACGGCGAATCCGGTCTGGGTGTCGAAGAAGGTGGTGCCCGCGGCGGGCGGGCCCGCGGTCCTGCCGAGCTGGGCCTCGAAGGTGCCGAGGCCCAGCTCCGTACGGAGCACGCCGTGGCAGTTCTGGTCCACCAGAGTCGTTGTCTCGATCATGGCGCTTCCCGTCGTGGACCGTATCCCTACAGTCCTAACGGGTAAGGCGCGCTCGGGTGTTGGTCTGCCCGGCGATCGAGGTCCGCGCGGGCGACCGCGCTACCCGTTGGCGGGCCCGCCGACCTGGATGCCGGCCATGCGGGTCCACTCGTACGGGCCGGTGCGGACCCTCGCGGCGAACGCGCCGTCGAAGGACTCGTGCACGGTGATCCCGGCCTTCTCGACGGCCTTCAGCGCCACGTCGTGCGAGGGGGCGACCAGATCGCCCCAGTCGCCGTCCTGCGCCACGAGCACGATGCGGGTGCCGGCCTGGCCCAGATACGCGAGCCGGCCCTCGGCGGTACCGCCGTGCCGTTTCGCGAACGCGCCGATCTGCTTGGCCAGTCGGGCCGCGCGCCGCTCGTCCCGTACGGCCTGCCGGCTCGCACGCGCGCCGTCGCCGGTCTGCTCGTCAACCTCGGTCTCTGCCATGGCCGACATGCTACCGACGGGTAGCCGTACGAGCGAGGGAAGGGGCCCGCGAGGGAAGGTCTACCGAAGGAAGGGGTCCACCGCGACGGCCACGAAGAGCAGCGAGACATAGGTGATCGACCAGTGGAACAGCCGCATCTCCTTGAGCTTGCCGCCCGTCGCACCGGACTTGGCGCGCGACTGGAGCCCGTGCGCCTCCCAGAGCCACCAGCCGCCCGCCACCAGGGCCACCGCCGTGTAGAACCAGCCGGTGTAGCCGAGCGGCGTCAGCAGCAACGACACCGCGACCATCACCCAGCTGTAGAGCACGATCTGGCGGGCCACGACCTGGTTCGACGCGACGACGGGGAGCATGGGCACGCCCACCCGCGCGTAGTCCTCGCGCACCTTCATCGACAGCGGCCAGTAGTGCGGCGGCGTCCAGAAGAACATGACGAGGAAGAGGATGACGGCGGCCCAGGACAGCGAGTTGGTGACGGCCGACCAGCCGATGAAGACCGGCATACAGCCGGCGATGCCGCCCCAGACGATGTTCTGCGAGGTGCGCCGCTTGAGGATCATCGTGTAGACGACGACGTAGAAGAGGAGCGCGCCGAGCGCGAGCGCCGCCGACAGCCAGTTGACGAGCAGACCGAACCAGAGCGTCGAGATCACGGCCAGGGCGAGCCCGAAGACGAGGCCCTCACGCGGCGACACCATGCCGGTGACCAGCGGGCGCTGCGACGTACGGTCCATCAGCGCGTCGATGTCGCGGTCGATGTACATGTTCAGCGCGTTGGCACCGCCGGCGGACAGATAGCCGCCGACGCAGGTGACGAGTACCAGCCACATGTCCGGTACGCCCTGCTCGGCCAGGAACATCACCGGGACGGTGGTGATGAGCAGCAGCTCGATGATCCGTGGTTTGGTCAGCGCCACGAACGCTTTGACGCGGGCCCCGAACGGCCGATGGCCCCCCGGGCTCGGAGTCAGGACGACCCCTGCGGGTCGGGACTCGACGGCCGTCACGCACACCCCAGACAGAGAAATCCCAGCAAGCTCCGGGCGTGAAGGCCCGATAAAGACTTGCGCGTACCACGCCACTCTAGACGTTGCCCATACGTCGTTCTTCGCGGGGGTGGGCTCGTGTTGACGCCTGGTCGGAGCCCCCGGCGCGCGGTCGGGCCGAGTGTCGAACTCCGGCGCGCGGTCGCCCCCGAGAGGCGTGCCGGACACTCTCCCGGCACCCGCCCTGCACCTGCCCGGCACCCTGACGGTGTCTCTTCTTTACTGAAGTGGACGGGAATGGTCGCGCGCCGCCACGAGGGTAGGCTCGACAGCGAACCGGTGCGCCCTCAGACACCGGGATTCGACATGTGGAGAGGAGCCCTGACTCAGGGTGAGCACCAAGCCGACCACCACAGATCTCGAAGAGTGGACCGACCTGGACCGCAAGGCGGTCGATACCGTCCGCGTCCTGGCCATGGATGCCGTACAGAAGGTCGGCAACGGCCATCCCGGTACGGCGATGAGCCTGGCGCCCGCCGCCTACGTGCTCTTCCAGAAGCTGATGCGGCACGACCCGGCCGACGCGCAGTGGACCGGACGCGACCGGTTCATTCTCTCCGCGGGCCACTCGTCGCTGACTCTCTACATCCAGCTGTATCTCGCGGGCTACGGCCTGGAGCTGGACGACCTGAAGGCGTTCCGCACCTGGGGGTCGAAGACCCCGGGGCACCCGGAGTACGGCCACACGGTCGGCGTCGAGACCACCACCGGGCCGCTCGGCCAGGGTGTCGCCAACGGTGTGGGCATGGCGATGGCCTCCCGTTACGAGCGCGGCATGTACGACCCGGACGCGGCCCCGGGCACCTCTCCCTTCGACCACACCATCTGGGTGATCGCGGGTGACGGCTGTCTCCAGGAGGGTGTCTCCGGCGAGGCGTCGTCGCTGGCCGGCCACCAGAAGCTGGGCAACCTCGTCCTGCTGTGGGACGACAACCACATCTCCATCGAGGGTGACACCGAGACGGCCGTCTCCGAGGACACCCTCAAGCGGTACGAGGCGTACGGCTGGCACGTCCAGCGCGTCGAGCAGCTGCCGAGCGGCGACCTCGACCCGGCGGGTCTGGCGCGTGCGCTGAAGGCCGCGCAGGACGAGACCGAGCGCCCCTCGTTCATCGCCGCGCGCTCGATCATCGCCTGGCCCGCCCCGCACGCGCAGAACACCGAGGCCGCGCACGGCTCGGCGCTGGGCGACGAGGAGGTCGCCGCGACCAAGCGGGTGCTGGGCTTCGACCCCGAGCAGACCTTCGAGGTCGACGACGAGGTCCTGGCGCACACGCGTCAGGCGCTCGACCGGGGCCGGGAGACGCGCGCCGAGTGGGAGAAGACGTTCGCCGCGTGGCGTACGGCCAACCCCGAGCGCGCCGCGACGTTCGACCGGGTCCGCGCGGGCGAGCTGCCCGAGGGCTGGGAGAAGAAGCTCCCCGTCTTCGAGACCGGCAAGGGTGTCGCCACCCGCGCCGCGTCCGGCAAGGTGCTCCAGGCGCTCGGTGCGGTCATTCCCGAACTGTGGGGCGGCTCCGCCGACCTCGCGGGGTCCAACAACACCACGATCGACAAGACGTCGTCGTTCCTCCCGGCGGGCAACCCGCTGCCGGAGGCCGACCCGTACGGCCGCACGGTGCACTACGGCATCCGTGAGCACGCCATGGGTTCGACGATGAACGGCATCGCGCTGCACGGCAACACCCGTATCTACGGCGGCACTTTCCTGGTGTTCTCCGACTACATGCGCCCGGCCGTCCGGCTCGCCGCGCTGATGCAGGTGCCCGTCACCTACGTCTGGACGCACGACTCGGTCGGTCTCGGCGAGGACGGCCCGACGCACCAGCCGGTCGAGCACCTGTCCGTCCTGCGTGCCATCCCCGGTCTCAACATCGTGCGTCCCGCCGACGCCAACGAGACGGCGATCGCGTGGCGCGAGATCCTCAAGCGGCACGCCAAGGGCGCGCCGCACGGACTGGCGCTGACGCGTCAGGGTGTGCCGACGTACGAGGCCAACGAGGGCGCGGCCAAGGGCGGTTACGTGCTCTTCGAGGCCGAGGGCGGTGAGCCCCAGGTGGTGCTGATCGGTACGGGCTCCGAGGTGCAGCTGGCCGTCGAGGCGCGCGAGCAGCTTCAGGCCGCGGGCATCGCGACCCGTGTGGTGTCGATGCCGTCGGTCGAGTGGTTCGAGGAGCAGGACCAGGCGTACCGGGACAGTGTCCTGCCGCCTTCCGTGAAGGCGCGGGTGGCGGTCGAGGCCGGGATCGGGCTCACCTGGCACCGTTTCGTGGGCGAGGCCGGCCGCATCGTCTCGCTGGAGCACTTCGGCGCTTCGGCCGACGGCAAGGTCCTCTTCCAGGAGTTCGGATTCACCGCGGACGCCGTCGCGTCCGCCGCTCGGGAATCTCTCGCCGCCGTGGCGCGCTGACGCAGGTATACGACAAGTAGGAGATGCAACTCTCATGACAGACGCACTCAAGCGCCTCTCCGACGAAGGCGTCGCGATCTGGCTCGACGACCTGTCGCGCAAGCGCATCACATCCGGCAACCTCGCCGAACTCATGGACCAGCAGCACGTCGTGGGCGTGACCACCAACCCCTCGATCTTCCAGAAGGCGATCTCGGAGGGCGACGGTTACGAGACCCAGCTCACCGACCTCGCGACCCGCCGGGTCACCGTCGAGGAAGCCGTCCGCATGATCACGACGGCGGACGTCCGTGACGCCGCCGACATCCTGCGGCCGGTCTTCGACGAGACGCAGGGCCAGGACGGCCGTGTCTCCATCGAGGTCGACCCCCGGCTGGCCCACAACACGGCGGCGACCATCGCCGAGGCCAAGCAGCTCGCCTGGCTGGTGGACCGTCCGAACACCCTCATCAAGATCCCGGCCACGAAGGCGGGCCTCCCGGCGATCACCGAGACGATTGCCCGGGGCATCAGTGTCAATGTGACGCTGATCTTCTCGCTGGAGCGCTACCGCGAGGTCATGGACGCGTACATCTCCGGTCTGGAGAAGGCGAAGGACGCGGGCCTCGACCTCTCGAAGATCTACTCGGTGGCGTCCTTCTTCGTGTCCCGTGTGGACACCGAGATCGACAAGCGGCTCGACGCGCTGGGCACGGACGAGGCGAAGGCCGCGCGCGGCAAGGCCGCCGTCGCCAACGCCCGGCTGGCCTACGAGGCGTACGAAGACGTCTTCGGCGCCGACCGCTGGGCGGCGCTGGACCGTGTCCAGGCCAACAAGCAGCGGCCGCTGTGGGCCTCGACGGGCGTCAAGGACCCCGCGTACCGGGACACGATGTACGTCGACGACCTGGTCGCCCCGCACACCGTGAACACCATGCCGGAAGCCACTCTGGACGCTGTCGCCGAGCACGGAGCGGTCACCGGTGACACCGTGAGGGGTACGTACGACCAGGCGCGCGCGGATCTCGAAGCCATCGAGAAGCTGGGCATCTCCTACGACGACGTCGTCCAGGTGCTTGAGGACGAGGGCGTCGAGAAGTTCGAGAAGGCCTGGACCGACCTGCTCAAGTCGACCGAGGCGGAACTCAAGCGCCTCGCCCCTTCGGAGGACTGAACCCTTGACCGCAACCCACGGAGCGAATCCGCTTCGTGACGCCGCGGACCGACGGCTCCCGCGTATCGCGGGGCCGTCGGGCCTGGTCATCTTTGGCGTCACGGGCGATTTGTCCCGTAAGAAATTGATGCCGGCCGTCTATGACCTCGCCAACCGCGGCCTGCTGCCGCCGGGCTTCTCGCTCGTCGGCTACGCCCGTCGTGAGTGGCAGGACGAGGATTTCGCGGCGGAGGTCCACGACGCCGTCAAGGCGCACGCCCGTACGCCGTTCCGGGAGGAGGTCTGGCAGCAGCTCATCCAGGGGATGCGCTTCGTCCAGGGTGACTTCGACGACGACCAGGCCTTCGAGAACCTGAAGTCCACGATCGAGGACCTCGACAAGGTGCAGGGCACGGGCGGCAACTTCGCCTTCTACCTCTCCGTACCGCCGAAGTTCTTCCCGAAGGTCGTCAAGCAGCTCAAGAAGCACGGGCTGGCCGACCAGAAGGACGGCTCCTGGCGGCGCGCCGTCATCGAGAAGCCGTTCGGCCACGACCTGGTCTCCGCGCAGGAGCTCAACAAGGTCGTGCACGAGGTCTTCCCGTCCAACGAGGTCTTCCGGATCGACCACTACCTGGGCAAGGAGACCGTCCAGAACATTCTGGCGCTGCGCTTCGCGAACACCCTCTTCGAGCCGATCTGGAACCGGTCGTACGTCGACCATGTGCAGATCACCATGGCCGAGGACATCGGCATCGGCGGCCGGGCCGGCTACTACGACGGCATCGGCGCCGCGCGCGACGTCATCCAGAACCACCTCCTGCAGCTCCTGGCGCTCACCGCCATGGAGGAGCCCGCCTCCTTCGACGCGGACGCGCTGGCCGCCGAGAAGACCAAGGTCCTCGGCGCCGTACGGCTGCCGCACGACCTCGGCAAGGACACGGTGCGCGGGCAGTACGCCGCGGGCTGGCAGGGCGGCGAGAAGGCCGTCGGCTATCTGCAGGAAGACGGCATCGACCCCAAGTCGAAGACCGACACCTACGCCGCGGTGAAGGTGGAGATCGACAACCGCCGCTGGGCGGGCGTCCCGTTCTACCTCCGTACCGGCAAACGGCTCGGCCGCCGGGTCACCGAGATCGCGGTCGTCTTCCAGCGGGCCCCGCACTCCCCCTTCGACCACACGGCCACCGAGGAGCTGGGGCAGAACGCCCTGGTCATCCGGGTCCAGCCGGACGAGGGCGTGACCATGCGGTTCGGTTCGAAGGTGCCCGGCACGGCCATGGAGGTGCGGGACGTCTCGATGGACTTCGCCTACGGCGAGTCCTTCACGGAGTCCAGCCCCGAGGCGTACGAGCGACTGCTGCTCGACGTGCTGCTCGGTGACTCCAACCTCTTCCCCCGTACGGAGGAGGTCGAGCTGTCCTGGAAGATCCTCGACCCGATCGAGCAGTACTGGGACAAGCACGGCAAGCCCGCGCAGTACGAGTCCGGGACCTGGGGTCCGGTCGAGGCGGACGAAATGCTCGCACGACACGGACGGAGCTGGCGTCGGCCATGAAGATCGACCTTACGGACACCACGTCCAGCAAGATCAACAAGGCGCTGGTAGAGGGGCGCCGGGCGATCGGCACCCCGGCCGTCGGCATGGTCCTCACCCTGGTCCTCGTCACCGACGAGGAGAACGCCTACGACGCGCTCAAGGCCGCCAACGAGGCGTCCCGCGAGCACCCGTCCCGCAAGCTGGTCGTCGTCAAGCGGGTCTCCCGCTCGGCACGCGACCGGTCCAAGGCACGTCTCGACGCCGAGGTGCGGGTGGGCGTGGAGGCCGGCACCGGCGAGACGGTCGTGCTGCGGCTGTACGGGGACGTCATCGACCACGCCCAGTCGGTCGTCCTGCCGCTGCTGCTGCCCGACGCGCCGGTCGTGGTGTGGTGGGCGGCCAACGCCCCGGACAACCCCGCGAAGGACCCGCTGGGCACACTGGCCCAGCGGCGGGTGACGGACACGTACGCCGCCGAGAACCCGATCGAGGAGCTCAAGGCCCGCGCCGCCGTCTACACACCCGGCGACACGGACCTGGCGTGGAGCCGGATCACCCCGTGGCGTTCGATGCTGGCCGCCGCGCTGGACCAGGTCGACTGCAAGGTCACCTCGGTCCGGGTGGAGGGCGAGGAGCTGAACGCGAGCTGCGAGCTGCTCGGCATGTGGCTGGCGGAGCGGCTGCACGTCCCGGTCACCCGCTCGGTCTCGGCCGGGCCCGGCCTCACGGCCGTCCGGATGGAGACCGACTGCGGGCGGATCGAGCTGCGGCGGACGGACGGCTCCCTGGCGACGCTGGCCATCGAGGGCCAGCCGGACCGGGCGGTGGCGCTCAACCGGCGCGAGACCTCGGAGCTGATCGCCGAGGAGCTGCGCAGGCTGGACCCGGACGACACGTACGCGGCGACGCTGCGGTTCGGCGTGGACCGGCTGGAGTCGGCGGACCCCGAGAAGTCCGGCGACGCCGCCCCGCCGGCGAAGAAGGCGGCTCCGGCGCGTGCGACGGCCGCCAAGAAGGCGGCGTCGAAGTGAGCGTGCCGCAACTCGTCGTCCACCGCGACAAGGAGCTGATGGCGCAGGCCGTGGCGGCCCGGCTGATCACGAAGATCGTGGACGCCCAGGCCGCGCGCGGTTCCGCGTCGATCGTCCTCACGGGCGGGCGCAACGGCAACGGCCTGCTGGCCGCGCTGTCGACCGCGCCCGCCCGGGACGCGGTCGACTGGACCCGGCTCGACCTCTGGTGGGGCGACGAACGCTTCCTGCCGGAGGGCGACCCGGAGCGCAACATCACCCAGGCGCGGTCCGCGCTGCTGGACTCGGTGCCGCTGGACCCCTCACGGGTGCACGCGATGCCGGCATCCGACGGCCCGTACGGCTCCGACATCGAGGCGGCGGCGGCCGCGTACGCGACCGAACTGGCCGCGTCCGCACGGCCGGAGGACCACGCCCGGGTCCCGTCCTTCGACGTCCTGATGCTCGGGGTCGGCCCGGACACGCATGTGGCCTCGCTCTTCCCGGAGCTGCCGGGCGTCCGGGAGACGGAACGAACGGTGATCGCCGTCCACGGCGCCCCGAAGCCGCCACCGCTGCGCATCTCCCTGACCCTGCCGGCGATCCGTGCGGCGCACGAGGTCTGGCTGCTGGCGGCGGGCGAGGACAAGGCGGAGGCGGCGGAGATCGCACTCTCCGGCGCGGGCGAGATCCAGGCCCCGGCGGCGGGCGCGTACGGCCGCGCGCGGACGCTGTGGCTGCTGGACGAGCCGGCGGCGTCGAAGCTGCCGCGGGGGCTGTATCCGGCGGGTTCGGCCTGACGCAGGGCCTTCGGCTGTGCCCTCAATCGCCGGGCGGGCTACAAAGTAGCCCCTCTGGCGTTTGAGGAGCGGGGCCCGGGGCGGAGCCCCGAAAACAGCCCGCCCGGCGTTTGAGGGCACGGCCGAAGGCCGTACGGGCCCGGGGCGAAGCCCCGGTTTCGGGAAGGGGCGGGTAGGGGAACAGGCCCCGCGCAGCGGCCCCCGCACCCCGCCACCCCCGCCGCGCCCCTACCGCTCCAGGAACGGCTCCAACAACCCCGGCACCGCCTCCGCCGCGAACGCCAACCCCTCCCCCACCGCCGCGTCGTGGACGGCGTACGCCCCCTCCCCCGCCGCGGTCGTCGCCAACAGCGTCACCAACCCCGCCCGCCGCTGAAAGTACGACTGCTTGACCGTCCACCCCACAACCCCACCCCTCTGCAGCGCGACGGTCGACCGCCGCACCGTCCCCGACCGCGCCACCAGATACCCCCCACTGAGCCCGTGCCCCAGACTGCGGTACGCGTCGAGCCCCAGCGCCACCGCACAAGGCACCAGCACCACCGCGCACCCGGCGGCGACGGACAGCAGCACGTCGCTCGTAAGCAGCAGACCGAGAAGCAGCAGGATCAGCACCGGCACCAGCGCCGAGCCCACCGCCCAGCGCAGCCGGCGCCCGCGCGCGGCGACCGGGTGCGGGACGAGGTCCGTCGCGCTCGTCGGGGACACCGTCTCGCGCAGGACCCGCGCCGCCACCTCGTCCGCCGTCGCCTTCGGCGCGGCCGGCAGCAGCGTCTTGAGGTCGGTGTGCTTGTCCTCGTCGTCCTGGGCGATCCCCGTGGCGACGGCGTCGACCCGCGCCGCCCCGACCAGCCGCACGCCCAGCGGCTCGACCAGTTCGACGCCCCGCAGCCTGCGTTCCTCTATCGAGACGGACCGTGACGTGAAGAGCCCGCGCCGCACCCGCAGGGTGCCGCCGGGCTCGCGTTCCAGCCGGTAGTTCCACCACATCTCGACCCAGAGGCCGAGCGAGCCGACTATGCCCGCGAGGAGCGCCGCGGCGACGAGGATCACGATCATCATGAGGATCGAGGTGTCCCGGAACCGGTCGCCGATCCAGTCGATCACCTCGTTCTGCACCCCGAACCAGTCGCTGACCTGCATCACACCGCCCGCCGCCGCTCCGCCCAGCAGGGGGGCCACGAAGGAGACGGGCGCGTATCCGATCCAGCGGGGGTCGAGGACGGCCAGCATGCCGTCCGGATGCGATCCGGACGCCGCCGACGTGCGGTCCAGAAGTTCCGTACGCAGGCGCTCCCCCTCCGCCCGGGTGACCGGGTCGAGTTCCAGGGTGGATTCGCCGCCGGTGTGCTCGCCCGTACCGATGCGGACCTTCACCAGGCCGAGTATCCGCAGCAGCAGGTTGGCTGTGAGGTCGACGGTCCTGATCCGTTCACGGCCCAGTGAGCGGCGTTTGACCAGCAACAGCCCGGTGTGGAGTTCGGCCCGGTCGGGGCCGATGCGGTAGCGGGTGCGGCGCCAGCGGACGTAGTCGGCGCCGGTGCCGCAGACGATCAGCAGCAGGGCCGGGGGCAGCACCCAGGCGAGCGCGCGCCACACCCCCATACCGCCGGACAGACCGATGACGGTCGGCACCCCGGCGCCCGCCGCGACGCTGGTCATGACGGCGGCGGTGACCAGCACGGTGCGCTTGTCGAGCTTGCGCCACTCCTCCCCCGGCGCGGGCACGGCGACGGTGCTCACGTCGCGTCCCCGGGGGTCGCCTGGGTGATGTGTGTCAGCTGTTCGGCCAGTTCGGCGGCCAGCTCATGGCCGAGCCCCCCGATCCGTACCGCTCCTTTGGAGGACGCGGTGGTGACGATGACGGTGGAGAGCTTGAACAGCTGCTCCAGCGGGCCCCGTACGGTGTCCACGGTCTGGATCCGGGACATCGGCGCGATCCGCCACTCCTGCCAGAAGTAGCCGGTACGGACGTAGACCGCCTCGTCCGTCACCTCCCAGCGGTGGACCCTGAACCACCACATCGGCATGACCACCGTGCAGATGAGGCCCAGCACCGCCACGACGGCGGCGGGGACCAGCAGCCAGGTGCGGGCCGGGGTTATGAGCCAGCCGAGCACCGCGAGGACGGCCACCGGCACCAGGGTGAGCAGCAGCCACCGCGCACGCCACCAGGCGACCGCCCTCTCGTTGAGCGTGTTGCTGGGCGGCCTGAGCCGCCGCTCCCCCTCGGTCATCGGCTCAACGCCCCCGCAGCGCCCGGTACTTCGCGACCAGTTCCGCCGTCGAGGCGTCCAGCGGCTTGTCGGCCGAGCTGTCGCGCCCACCGTCGATCTGGGTGAGGATCGGCTCGATCTCCTTGGCGAGGACCTTGCCCAGCTCGACGCCCCACTGGTCGAACGAGTCGATGTTCCACACGGCGCCCTGGACGAAGACCTTGTGCTCGTACAGCGCGATCAGCTGGCCGAGTACGGAGGGGGTCAGGGACTCGGCGAGGATCGTGGTCGTCGGATGGTTGCCCCGGAAGGTCTTGTGCGGCACCAGTTCGGCGGGGACGCCCTCGGCCCGGACCTCGGCGGGCGTCTTGCCGAAGGCCAGCGCCTGGGTCTGGGCGAAGAAGTTGGCCATCAGCAGGTCGTGCTGGGCGATCAGCCGGTGCGGCAGGTCGTCGACCGGCTGGGCGAAGCCGATGAAGTCGGCGGGGATGATCTTCGTACCCTGGTGGATCAACTGGTAGTACGCGTGCTGTCCGTTGGTGCCCGGGGTGCCCCAGACGACCGGTCCGGTCTGCCACTCGACCGGCTCGCCGTCGCGGTCCACGGACTTGCCGTTGGACTCCATGTCGAGCTGCTGGAGATACGCGGTGAACCGGGACAGGTAGTGGCTGTACGGCAGGACGGCGTGCGACTGGGCGTCGAAGAACGCCCCGTACCAGACCCCCAACAGGCCGAGCAGCAACGGCACGTTGGACTCGGCGGGCGCGGTGCGGAAGTGCTCGTCGACGAGGTGGAAGCCGTCGAGCATCTCGCGGAAGCGGTCGGGGCCGATCGCGATCATCAGGGAGAGACCGATGGCGGAGTCGAACGAGTACCGGCCGCCGACCCAGTCCCAGAACTCGAACATGTTCGTGGTGTCGATGCCGAATTCGGTGACCTTCTCACCGTTCGTGGACAGTGCCACGAAGTGCTTGGCCACTGCCTCCTGATCGGCCTGAAGCTCGGTCAGGAGCCAGTTGCGGGCCGAGGTGGCGTTGGTGATGGTCTCGATGGTGGTGAAAGTCTTGGACGCGATGATGAACAGCGTCTCGGCGGCGTCGAGATCGCGCACGGCCTCGTGCAGGTCGGCGCCATCGACGTTCGACACGAAACGGACCGTCAGATCGCGGTGGGTGAAGGACTTCAGTGCCTCGTACGCCATCGCGGGGCCCAGGTCGGAGCCGCCGATACCGATGTTGACGATGTTGCGGATCGGCCTGCCCGTGTGGCCGAGCCATTCGCCCGCCCTGACCTTCTCGGAGAAGGCGGCCATCTTGTCGAGGACGGCGTGCACGCCCGGCACGACGTTCTCGCCGTCGACCTCGACCACCGCGTCGCGCGGGGCGCGCAGCGCGGTGTGCAGGACCGCCCGGTCCTCGGTGGTGTTGATCTTCTCGCCGCGGAACATCGCGTCGCGCAGCTCGGCGACGCCGGTGGCCGCCGCCAGGTCACGCAGCAGCGTGAGCGTCTCGTCCGTCACCAACTGCTTCGAGTAGTCCAGGTAGAGGTCACCGACCTGGAGGGTGTAGCCGGCGCCGCGCGCCGGGTCCTCGGCGAACAGCTCCCGCAGACTCGTCTCCCCCAGCTGCTCACGGTGTTTGCCCAGTGCGCTCCACTGGGGCGTCCGGTTGAGCCTGGCGCGGCCTTCTGCCTTTTTGTCGGACATCTTGCTTCAGCCCACTTCTTCTCGTACGTGAGTGCCTGCGTGAGTGCGGTGCCCAGCTGCCCTCCCAACCTAATTGATCAGGGCGCCGAGCGAGGCGACGGCGAGCGTGAACGTACCGGCCGCCAGCAGCGCGGGCGTGTTGAGTCCCCAGGCGCTCGCGACCACACCGCCGAGCAGTGCGCCGAGCGGCGCCCCGCCGATGGCGAGCGTGCGGAAGGCGGAGTTGATGCGGCCCAGCATCTCGGCGGGGCTCCGCTCCTGGATCAGGGTCGCCTGGTTCACGTTCCACACCATGCCCATGACCGCGAACACCGCCATCGCGGCGATCGCCACCCACAGTTCACGGACCGTGCCGAGCACGACGAGCGCGCAGGTCTGGACGACTCCGGCGACGAAGACGCTCCGTATCCGCCCGATCCGGACGGCGAGCCGCGGTGCCACCAGTCCGCCGGCGACGCTCGCGACGCTGAATCCGGTGAGGACCGCCGCGTAACCGCTGTTGCCCGCGTCCAGCCAGCCGGTGACATGCAGGACCAGGGTGGCGATGAGGGCTCCCATGCCGATGTTCGACAGGGCGGTCGCCACGGACAGCCCCCGCAGCGCGCTGTCCCGCCACAGGGCACGCATCCCTTCCGCCATCTCCGCGCGCAGGGTGCCGCCGGCCGCCTTCGAGGCCTTCGCCGGTGCGTCGGTCCGCAGGGAGGCGATGAGCAGCGCGCCGACGGCATAGGTGGCCGCGTTGACGGCGAACGGGGCGGAGGCGCCGAGGATCAGGAGCGCGGGCACCAGCGGCGCCGCCAGGAAGCCGCTCGCGACGTGCTGGCCGGTCATGAGGCGGGCGTTGGCGCCGGCCAGCGTGTCACGGGGGACCACGGCGGGCAGCAGGGCCGTGGCGGCGTTGTCGAAGAGCGTCTGGAAGGTGGTCAGCAGGAAGGCCAGGGCGAGCAGCAGCGCGATCGTGCCGTGGTCGAGCGCGACCGCGAGCGCGAAGCCCGCCATCAGTACGCCGCGCACCAGGTCGACGGCCCACATCGCCCGGCGCTGGTCCACCCGGTCGGCGACAGCGCCGCCCAGCAGTCCGAACAGCAGCCAGGGCAGATAGCCGCAGGCGGTCACGGAGGCGATGAGCAGCGGGTCGTCGGTCAACGAGGCGGCCAGCAGCGGCAGTGCGGCGTTACGCAGCGAGTCCCCGAAGCGGGAGACGACAGCCGCGCTCCAGAGCCGTCCGAATCCCCCGCGCCACGCGGGCGCCGACACTTTCCGGGCCGCCGTGGTCCCAGGCGCGGTCGTCCCGGGCGCAGCGATCTCGGCCGCCGTCGTCCCGGTCGTTGTCTTCTCGGCCGCCGGCCCGCTCGCCGTCGCCTCGTCCGTCGTCACAACTCTCCCTTTCGGTCTTCCTGTTCGGACCGTAGGGGATGCCACTGACAATCGGCCGTCCGCGAAAGCGGCACCGGCCGGACACCTTTGGGTGTCCGGCCGGATCAATGTCTAGATCTCGCCACGCAGTTTGGCGAGGGCTTCGGCGAGAATCGCCTCGCCGTCCTCGTCGCTGCGCCGCTCTCGTACATAGGCGAGGTGTGTCTTGTACGGCTCGGTGCGCGGTGGGTCCGGCGGATTGTCCCGGTCCTGGCCGGCCGGGAATCCGCAGCGTGGGCAGTCCCACGTGTCCGGAACCTGCGCGTCATGGGCGAAGCTCGGCTGCGTCTCGTGCCCGTTGGAGCACCAGAAGGAGATGCGCAGGCGTGGCGCGGACTCGCCACGCTCGGCCTCACCCATCGGCCCCGCTCCGACCCGGCTTCCCCGGATCGCGTTGCCACTTGCCACGGTCGTAACTCCCTGCGTGAATGGTGCCGCAAGCATCAAGCGTCGAGAGGCAGCTCCGCTGTCGAGCGCCCCAGTCTACGTATGGCCCAACGCGCGTCCGGTGAGTGGAGTTACACCCCCACCGCCGGGACGCAGGGCCTCATGATAGGCCGCGCCCACGGCGACGTACCGTACGACTGGTCAGTTGTCCAGCTTCATCAGCAGACCAAGCACGACAATGCAGGCAAACCACGACATACCAACGACCACAGTGATGCGGTCGAGGTTGCGCTCGGCGACCGAGGAACCGCCGACGGACGACTGCATGCCGCCACCGAACATGTCGGAGAGGCCGCCGCCCTTCCCCTTGTGCATCAGCACCAGCAGCATCAGCAGCAGGCTGAAGACGATCAGGGCGATCGAGAACCCCATAATCACGGCTGGACCCTACTTTCCGGAATTCTCTCGAATTTAATCGGGATTGAACGGGACTGAACAGGACTGCAATGGACAACGGGGGCCGGCGGCATGTGTGAGATGCCGACTCGGCCCCCGTCAGGGTACGACGGATCCGCGCCCTCGCATACTTACTGGTCGCGGAACCTGACGATCTTGACGAACTCCTCGGCGTCCAGCGCCGCGCCGCCGACAAGGGCGCCGTCCACATCCGGCTGCGCCATGATCGCGGCGACATTCCCGGACTTCACCGAGCCGCCGTACTGGATACGCACCTGGTCGGCCAGCTCCTGCGAGTACAGCTCCGCGAGCCGGGCGCGGATCGCTCCGCACACCTCCTGCGCGTCCTCGGGGGTGGCGACCTCGCCGGTGCCGATGGCCCACACCGGCTCGTACGCGATCACGACGGACTCGGCCTGGTCGGCCGGGATGTCCTTGAGACCGCCGTCGAGCTGCGCGAGCGTGTACGGGACCTGCTCGCCGGCCTTGCGGACGTCCAGGCCCTCGCCGACGCACAGGATCGGGGTCAGCCCGTGCTTGTACGCGGCCCGCACCTTCGCGTTGCAGATCTCGTCGGTCTCGGCGTGGTACTGGCGGCGCTCGCTGTGGCCGACGGCCACGTACGCGCACTTCAGCTTCGCCAGCATCAGCCCGGAGACCTCGCCGGTGTAGGCGCCGGAGTCGTGCGAGGAGATGTCCTGGGCGCCGTACTTGATCTTGAGCTTGTCGCCGTCGACCAGCGTCTGCACGGACCGCAGATCGGTGAACGGCACCAGGACGGCCGTCTCGACCGCGTCGTGGTCCTTCTCGGTCAGGGCGAAGGCGAGCTTCTGGACGTGCGCGATGGCCTCGAGGTGGTTGAGGTTCATCTTCCAGTTGCCCGCCATCAGCGGGGTACGGGCGGTCTTCTCGGTCGGGGTTTCAGCTGCCATCAGTTGGTCAGTCCTCCAGTGCGGCGAGGCCGGGAAGCGTCTTGCCCTCGAGGTATTCGAGGCTGGCGCCGCCACCGGTCGAAATGTGGCCGAATGCGTTTTCGTCGAAACCGAGGATCCGGACGGCGGCGGCGGAGTCGCCACCACCGACGACCGTGAAGGCGTCGGAGTCGATCAGGGCCTGGGCGACGGCCCGGGTGCCCTCGGCGTAGTCGGGGTGCTCGAAGACACCCATGGGGCCGTTCCAGAAGACGGTCGCCGCGTCGGCGAGCTTCGACGCGTACAGCCGGTTGGTCTCCGGACCGTTGTCGAGGCCCATCGTGTCGGCCGGGATGGCGTCGACGGCGACGGTCGTCGGGTTGGCCGGCGCCTTCGTCCTGAGGTCGGGGAACGAGGGCGCGACCAGGACGTCGACCGGGAGGACGAACTCCACGCCCCGCTCGTCGGCACGCTTCAGATACTCCTGGACGGCCGGGATCTGGTCCTCCTGGAGCAGCGAGGCGCCGACCTCGTGGCCCTGGGCCTTGAGGAAGGTGTACGCCATGCCGCCGCCGATCAGGATGCGGTCGGCCTTCTCCAGCAGATGGTCGATGACGCCGAGCTTGTCGGAGACCTTGGCGCCGCCGAGGACGACCGCGTACGGCCGTGCGACGTCGTCGGTGAGCTTCTTGAGCACGCCGACCTCGGTGGCGATCAGACCGCCCGCCGCGTGCGGCAGCCGGGCCGGCAGGTCGACGACCGAGGCGTGCTTGCGGTGGACGGCGCCGAAGCCGTCGCCCACGTAGAGGTCGGCGAGCTCGGCGAGCCGGTCGGCGAAGGCGCCGCGCTCGGCGTCGTCCTTCGACGTCTCACCGGCGTTGAAGCGGAGGTTCTCGATGACGGCGACCTGGCCGTCCGCGAGGGCGGCGACGACGGCCTTGGCGGAGTCGCCGACGGTGTCGGTCGCGAACGCGACGTCGGCGCCGAGGAGTTCACCGAGCCGCGCGGCGGCGGGGGCCAGCGAGAAGACGGGGTCCGGCGCGCCCTTCGGGCGGCCGAGGTGGGACGCCACGATGACCCGGGCGCCGGCCTCGGCGAGCCTGGCGACAGTGGGCTGCACGGCACGGATCCGGCCGTCGTCGGTGATGGTGGTGCCGTCGAGCGGCACGTTGAGGTCGGCCCGGACGAAGACGCGCTTGCCGGCGACCCCTTCGTCGAGAAGTTCGTCGATCGTCTTCATGTATCAGTGACTCCTTGAGAGCGGCTCCACGTCCCGCGACGTAGCGAGCACACAGAAGAGCGAGCACACACAGCACAAGCACACAGCACACAGACGACAGGGCCCGGTCAGCGCCACGTCGCGCCGCACGAGCCCTGTCGTTCACATCGGGAGTTGTCTAGCCGACCGCTGTCAGAGCTGGCCGCCGACGAAGGTGGTCAGGTCGACCAGCCGGTTGGAGTAGCCCCACTCGTTGTCGTACCAGCCGATGATCTTCACGCTCTTGCCCTGGACCAGGGTCAGGGAGGCGTCGAAGGTGCAGGAGGCCGGCCAGTTCACGATGTCCGAGGAGACGATCGGGTCCTCGGTGTAGTCGAGGAGGCCCTTGAGCTGGCCCTCGGAGGCCTTCTGGAACGCGGCGTTGACCTCGTCCTTGGTCACCTCGCGCTCCAGCTCGACCACCAGGTCGGTGACGGAGCCCGTCGGGACCGGGACGCGCATCGCGATGCCGTCGAGCTTGCCCTCGAGCTCCGGGATCACCAGGGCGGTCGCCTTGGCGGCGCCGGTGGTGGTCGGAATGATGTTCTCGGCGGCGGCACGGGCGCGGCGCAGGTCCTTGTGCGGGAAGTCCAGGATGCGCTGGTCGTTGGTGTACGCGTGGACCGTCGTCATCAGGCCCTTGACGATGCCGAAGTTCTCCAGGAGAACCTTGGCCATCGGCGCCACACAGTTGGTGGTGCAGGAGGCGTTGGAGATGACGTTGTGGTTCGCCGGGTCGTACTTGTCCTGGTTGACGCCCATCACGATGGTGATGTCCTCGTCCTTGGCCGGAGCCGAGATGAGGACCTTCTTGGCGCCGCCCGCGATGTGCTTCTCGGCGTCGGCCTTCTTGGTGAAGATGCCGGTCGACTCGATGACGATGTCGACGCCCAGCTCACCCCAGGGGATGTCGGCCGGGTTGCGCTCGGAGAGCACCTTGAACGTCTTGCCGTCGACGGTGATCGTGTCGGCGGTGTGGCTCACCTCTGCCTTGAGGCGACCCATGATGGTGTCGTACTTCAGCAGATGAGCGGTGGTCGCGGTGTCACCCAGGTCGTTGACAGCCACGATCTCGATGTCGGCACCCTGCTCCAGCAGCGCGCGGAAGTAGCTGCGACCGATGCGGCCAAAGCCGTTGATGCCTACGCGGATCGTCACGAACCGATCTCCTCGTTGGTACGCCGGGTTTCGACGCCGGCGAGTGCGTATGGGATGTCCCCGACCACTTATGACCCTACCTCTCCCCAGACGCCTCGGTGACATCGAGTGGCCCCTACGGACCGGCGGCGCCCCGTACCGCCCGGTAGGGGTACGGGGCGCCGCCGCGGGGGTGACGCCGCGCCGGTGGCGCCGGCGCGGTCAGCGCCGCAGGGCCCGCAGCGCCTTCCCGAGCAGCGCCGTGCGCCGCTCCGCGTCCGTGACCTGCTCCAGCCCGAAGCCGAGCAGGACGGTGTCCTTCGTGGTGACCGCCGCCGCGCCGGTGCCGACGTCGTACGTCCCCGCCGCCGTGCTGGCGAACCGCGGGAAGAGGTCGGGGGCGAGGACGGAGGAGGTGACGGTGTACGTACCGGCCTGGTCCAGCGGATTGCCCGGCACCGCGCCGAGCGGCCCCGACGTCCCGAGGAGCGCGCCGGCCCCGGTGAAGGCGGTGGCGCCCGCGGTGGAGGCCCGCCCGTAGGCGCCGAGGTAGTACTGGCTGAAGTCGTTCGTCTGCGTGCGGCCGACCTGCGCGTTCCCGCCGGCCCGCTCGCCCGCCTCGATCAGCTTGCCGCCCTCGTTGAGGAAGTCGCGTACGGCGATCTGTGTGTCGCCGTCCGAGGTGACGGCGCCGGTGTGGTGGACGACGGTGGAGAAGTGGCTCAGGACGCCCAGGGGGTGCGGTGCGCCCTGTGTGGCGACGTCCCAGACGACGGCGGTACGGCCGTTGGCCCGCAGCGCGTCGACGTACGTCTGGGCGTACTGCGCGGGCGCGCCCTCGTCGGCGATCACAAGGGTGTCGGCCCTGGGGCGCTCGGCGACGGTGTAGGTGAAGCGGTCGCTGGTGGTGCGCTTGCCGCTCTTGGTACGACCCGTGAACCAGACCTCTACGCGGTCGCCCGGGTCGGCGTCCTCGATCTCGGCGCGGTACTCGTCGAAGTACAGGTTGTCCTCGCCGCCGTAGGTCTCGCCGCCCTTCCAGGCCCGGAGGTCCTCGTCCCGCGTCCGGCCGCCGTTGATCCGGTAGTTCAGCTCCTTGTCACGCACCGACTTGCGGGCGGTGACGGCGACCTCCTGGTCGGCGCCGCGCGCGTAGGAGGTGGTGAAGGTGTCGGGGGTGAAGTCGGGGGCGCTCAGGCCGACCGAGGAGGACGGCTGGTCGGGGTGGGCGGCGGTCTCGGCGACGGAGAGCGCGAAGGGGATGTTCTTGGCGAACTCCGCCTGGATCAGCTTCTCGTCGTCGGGGAAGTTGAAGCCGGACCGGCAGTCGTCCGCTTCCCAGGCGTCGTCGGGGACGCTGTCGGAGACCGTCTCGCAGGTGGTCATCTCCGGGGTGAACATCATGATCCCGTTGACGTTGGCGCCGTGTCCGTCGGCCTCGCCGTTGGTGGTGTACAGCTCGGAGGAGACCTGCGGGTAGTAGCCGGGGACGGCCGAGTTCTCCGGAGTGCCGGCGAGCGACCGGTAGAGGACGTCGTCGGGGGTCGGCATGGCGACCTGCCAGCCCACGCCGTAGAGGAGCAGTTCGGCGGCGGAGTGCCAGTTGATGCCGTAGTCGAACCCGATGCGCTTCTGGAGGCGGTCGATCGCCTGGGTCTCGGGCTCGGAGCCGGGTGAGGCGCCCCGGTAGGTCTCACCGGTGGGCTGCGGGGACGAACCCTCGTTGTCGTAGCCCCACTTGTAGGTGAAGTTCCGGTTCAGGTCGATGCCGTCGCCGCGGCCGATGACGCCGTCGGCGTTGACGTCGCGGAGGTTCTTGCGCCAGAGGCGGTTGGCGTCGGCGGCGTGGGTCCAGTCGTAGCCGTCGGGGTTGGCGGACAGGACGAACCACAGCTCGGTGGTGTCGACGATCTTCGTGATCCTCGGGTCCTTGCCGTAGTTGTCCAGATAGTGGTGCATCAGCCGCCGTGTCATCTCGGGAGTGATCCACTCCCGGGCGTGCTGGTTGGACATGTAGAGCACGGAGGGCTTGGCGCCGTCCTTGGCCTTGGCCGCGCCCTTGGTGAGCTTGAGGGCGAGGATGTCCTTGCCCTGGACGGTCTTGCCGATGGAGACGACCTTGGTGAGTCCGGGGTGGGCCGCGCCGGCCTCGGTTATCTCCTCCTGGAGGCCGCCCGGACCGCTGTACGGGCGGTAGACACCGTCCCCGGCCGCCCTCAGCCGCGATTGCGTCTGCGCGGAGATCTTTCGCTCGGTGACCTCGACGCCCTGGGTCTCCAGGTCGCGCGCCTGGTCGTCGGTGAGGAACAGCTCGACCTTCGCCGTACCGCCCTTCGGCACCGATTCGCCCAGCTCGTGGGCGTCCTGGCCGGCCGCGAGGAGCAGTGGCACCTGCTCGGCGGTGACCTCGGCGTCGAAGACCTTCAGGGTGTCCCCGGCCGCGGCCGGGGACTTGTCGGTGGCGGTCTCGGCCTGGGCGCCGGGTGCTGCCGTGATTCCGCCCAGCAACAGTGCGCCCGCCGCGAGGATCGCTCTCGCTCCGCGTCTCATGTGCCCCCCTTGCTGTGGTCCGCCACAGGCGTGACGGGACGCCGTCAGATTCACCAACCCGCATGGCCATGTCAAGGGCGCCTCAAGGCCAAGCAAAATGCCGCTGTCGGCCCCCGACGGGGTACCGGCAGCGGCACGTTGGCGTACTGCGGTGCGGGCGTTCTGCGCGCTTCGGTCGCGCCGCCCTCCTTACGGAAGGCGCGTCACTCAGCCGACGAGGCCGTCCGCCATCTCCTCCGACAGCGTCGACTCGGTCCCCGGAATGCCCAGGTCCTGCGCCTTCTTGTCCGCCATGGCCAGCAGCCTGCGGATCCGGCCCGCCACCGCGTCCTTGGTGAGCGCCGGATCGGCGAGCGCGCCCAGCTCCTCCAGCGACGCCTGCTTGTGCTCCATCCGCAGGCGGCCGGCGGCGGCGAGGTGCTCGGGCACCTCCTCGCCCAGGATCTCCAGCGCCCGCTGCACCCGGGCCCCGGCCGCCACGGCCGCGCGCGCCGAGCGGCGCAGATTCGCGTCGTCGAAGTTGGCGAGGCGGTTGGCCGTCGCGCGGACCTCACGGCGCATCCGCCGCTCCTCCCACGCCAGCACCGACTCGTGCGCCCCGAGCCGCGTCAGCAGCGCCCCGATCGCGTCCCCGTCCCGTACGACGACCCGGTCCACGCCACGCACCTCGCGCGCCTTGGACGGGATCTGGAGTCTGCGGGCCGCGCCGACGAGCGCGAGGGCCGCCTCGGGCCCCGGGCAGGTCACCTCCAACGAGGAGGAGCGCCCCGGCTCGGTGAGCGAGCCGTGGGACAGGAACGCGCCCCGCCAGGCCGCCTCGGCGTCGCAGGTCGCGCCGGAGACCACCTGGGGAGGCAGTCCGCGGATCGGCCGGCCACGGCCGTCGACCAGACCCGTCTGACGGGCCAACTGGTCACCGCCGGTAATCACCCGTACGACGTAGCGGCTGCCGCGGCGGAGTCCGCCGGGAGCCATCACCACAAGCTCCGAGTTGTGCCCGAAGATCTCCAGGATGTCCTTGCGGAGCCGGCGCGCGGCGATGCTGGTGTCCAGCTCCGCCTCGATCACAATGCGTCCGCTCACGAGGTGGAGACCACCCGCGAACCGGAGAATCGCCGAGACTTCGGCCTTCCTGCAGCACGTACGGGTGACGGGAAGCCGGGCGATCTCGTCCTTCACCGCTGCCGTCATCGCCATGGGCCGATCCTTCCATGCATCCGAAAAATACGGTCGTACGCGGCGGCCAACAGTTCCGGGTCGTGCTTCGGAAGTCCATCGGGTCGGGCCACGGGAGCCAGCTCGACCGCGGCACCGAGCCGCTTCGCGGCATCGGAGAGTGATTCGCTGTCGGGCACGGCGGCCTCGTCGGCCAGCACCACGTCCAGGGCGAGTTTAGGGGCGTGTCGTCCCAAAACCTCCAAATGACGCTGCGGTGAGAAGCCATCGGTTTCACCGGGTTGTGGTGCGAGGTTCAGCGAGAGGACCCGGCGGGCCTTCGTCTCGACCAGCGCGTCGAGCAGCTCGGGCACGAGCAGATGGGGGATCACCGAGGAGAACCAGGAGCCGGGACCGAGCACCACCCAGTCGGCGTCGAGGACCGCGGCGACGGCTTCGGGGACCGCCGGCGGGTCGTTCGGCACGAGATGCACGGACTGCACCTCGCCGCGGGTCAGGGCGACCGTGGCCTGTCCCCGTACGGTGTCGATCTCGTCCGGGCGGTCCGGGTCGTGACCCCGTACGAGCGCCTGAAGCTCCAGCGGCACCGCGGACATCGGCAGCACCCGGCCGTGGGCGCCGAGGAGCTTGCCGACCAGGTCCAGGGCCAGCACATGGTCACCGAGCTGTTCCCACAGGGCGACGATCAGCAGATTGCCGACCGCGTGCTCGTGCAGGTCGCCCTTGGACTGGAAGCGGTGCTGGATGACGCGGGCCCAGGTCTGACCCCAGTCGTCGTCGCCGCACAGCGCCGCCAGCGCCTTGCGCAGATCACCGGGCGGCAGCACGCCCAGCTCCTCGCGGAGCCGGCCGCTGGAGCCGCCGTCGTCGGCGACCGTGACGACCGCCGTGAGGTCGCCGGTGATCCGGCGCAGCGCCGTCAGGGAGGCGGACAGCCCCATGCCGCCGCCGAGTGCGACGACCTTGGGCTGGGCGCCGCGGCCGCGGCCGGCCAGCGCGGGCGTGGCCCTGCGCAGCCGCCGCAGCCGGAAGTTGCGTCCGGTCACTCGCGCCCCATGTCCCGGTGGACGACCACGGTCTCGATCCCCTCGGCGGCGAGCCGGGCGCCCAGCTTCTCCGACATGGCGACGGAGCGGTGCTTGCCGCCGGTGCAGCCGACGGCGACGGTCACATAGCGCTTGCCCTCGCGGCGGTAGCCGGTGGCGATCAGCTCCAGCAGCTCCGTGTAGCGGTCCAGGAACTCCTTGGCGCCCGGCTGGTTGAAGACGTAGCCGGACACCTCCTCGTTGAGGCCGGTGAACGGGCGCAGCTCGGGGACCCAGTGCGGGTTCGGCAGGAAGCGGCAGTCGACCACGAGGTCGGCGTCGACCGGCAGGCCGTACTTGTAGCCGAACGACATGACCGTGGCGCGCAGCTCCGGCTCCTCGTCGCCGGCGAACTGGGCGTCCATCTTGGCGCGCAGCTCGTGGACGTTGAGGCTGGAGGTGTCGATCACCAGGTCGGCGTCGCCGCGCAGCTCGCGCAGCAGGTCGCGCTCGGCCTCGATGCCGTCGACGATCCGGCCGTCGCCCTGGAGGGGGTGCGGACGGCGTACGGACTCGAAGCGGCGGACCAGGGCCTCGTCGGAGGACTCGAGGAACACGATCCGCCGGGTGACCTGCTTGGCGTCGAGGTCGGCCAGCGACTCGCGGAGGTTGTCGAAGAAGCGGCGGCCACGGACGTCGACGACCACGGCGATCCGGGCCACGTTGCCCTGCGAGCGGGCGCCGAGCTCCACCATCGTGGGGATCAGCGCGGGCGGCAGGTTGTCCACGACGAACCAGCCGAGGTCCTCCAGGCACTTGGCGGCCGTACTGCGGCCCGCGCCCGACATGCCGGAGATGATCACCAGCTCGGGGATGGCGGGCTCGGGGACCGTCCCGTCGGGCCCGGTCGCCGCGTCGGTCCCTTCGACGGGCTCCCCGGCGTTCTCCTGTGTGGTCTCCCCGTCCGCCGTCGGCGCTGCCCCCTTCGCGGTCTCCTTGGGCTCACCCGTACTCACGTCTGCCACTCCGTCCCGGTCTTGCTCAGTCATGCGTGCTGCCCCCGTCGTCTTCCATGATCTCTCCTGTCGCCGTGTTCACAGCGGGCGCGGCGGGTGCCGCCTGGGCGAGGGCCACGGCCACGGACTCGGCCGTCTTGCGGCCGAGACCGGGCACCTCACAGATCTGCTCGATTGTGGCCTGCCGGAGCTTCTTCACCGAGCCGAAATGCTTGATGAGTGCCTGTTTCCGGGTCTCGCCGAGGCCCGGGACGTCGTCCAGGGGGCTGGTCCGGATGCGTTTGGCCCGTTTGGCCCGCTGATAGGTGATGGCGAAGCGGTGGGCCTCGTCACGTACGCGCTGGAGAAGGTACAGCCCTTCGCTGGAGCGGGGGAGCACCACGGGGTCGTCGTCGTCGGGCACCCAGACCTCTTCCAGGCGCTTGGCGAGGCCGCAGACGGCCACGTCGTCGATGCCCAGCTCGTCCATGGCCCGCTTGGCCGCGGCCACCTGGGGCTGTCCGCCGTCGACCACGACCAGCTGGGGCGGGTACGCGAAGCGCTTGGGCCTGCCGTCGTCCTCCTTGAGAGGCGACGGACCGGAGTGGCCGTCGTGCCCGTTCTCACCGGGGGCGGCCGGGCTCTGGGCGGTCATGTCCCGGTCGGCCGGGTCCTGCCCGTTCTCGTCGGGGACGGTGGATCCCTCGTCCTCCTCCGTCCACTCCCCCGTGCGCTCCTTCTCGGCGAGGTAGCGCTTGAAGCGCCGGCCGATCACCTCGTGCATGGAACGGACGTCGTCCTGGCCCTCGAAGCCCTTGATCTGGAAGCGGCGGTACTCGCTCTTGCGGGCGAGGCCGTCCTCGAAGACGACCATCGAGGCGACGACGTCGTCACCCTGGAGGTGCGAGATGTCGAAGCACTCGATACGCAGCGGCACACTGTCCAGATCGAGCGCCCGCGCGATCTCCTCCAGGGCGCGGGAGCGCGTCGTGAGGTCGCTCGCGCGCTTGGTCTTGTGCAGGACGAGGGACTGCTGGGCGTTGCGCCCCACCGTCGCCATCAGGTCCTTCTTGTCACCGCGCTGCGGGATCCGCAGCGAGACCTGCGAGCCGCGGCGCTCGCTCAGCCACTGGGAGAGCGCGTCGGTCGCCACCTGGTCCTCGGGCAGGGCGGGGACCAGGACCTCCTTGGGAACCGAGTCGCCGCTCTCCTCCCCGTACAGCTGCTGAAGCGCGTGCTCGACGAGGCCCGCCGTGTCGACCGCCTCGACCTTGTCGGTGACCCAGCCGCGCTGACCGCGGACACGTCCGCCACGGACGTGGAAGATCTGTACGGCCGCCTCCAGCTCGTCCTCGGCGACGGCGATCAGGTCGGCGTCGGTGGCGTCGGCGAGGACGACGGCGCTCTTCTCCATCGCCCGGCGCAGCGCCCCTATGTCGTCCCGCAGCCGGCCCGCCTTCTCGTACTCCATGTCCTCGGCGGCGATCGTCATCCGCTGTTCGAGACGACGGATGTACGCGCCGGTGCGGCCGGCCATGAAGTCGCAGAACTCCTCGGCCAGTTGACGGTGCTCGTCCGGTGTGACGCGGCCGACGCAGGGCGCCGAGCACTTGCCGATGTAGCCGAGGAGGCAGGGGCGTCCGGTGCGCTCGGCGTTCTTGAACACCCCGGCGGAGCAGGTGCGTACGGGAAAGACACGGAGCATCAGGTCGACGGTCTCGCGGATGGCCCACGCGTGGCCGTACGGACCGAAGTAGCGCACGCCCTTCTTCTTGGCGCCGCGCATGACCTGAACGCGCGGGAATTCCTCGTTCAGCGTGACCGCGAGATACGGATAGCTCTTGTCGTCGCGGTACTTGACGTTGAATCGGGGGTCGTACTCCTTGATCCACGAGTACTCCAGCTGGAGCGCCTCGACCTCGGTGGAGACGACGGTCCACTCGACGGAGGCGGCCGTGGTGACCATCGTGCGGGTGCGCGGGTGGAGATTCGCCAGGTCCTGGAAGTAGCTGGAGAGCCGGGGGCGCAGGCTCTTGGCCTTCCCGACGTAGATCACCCGGCGGTGATCGTCGCGGAATCTGTAGACCCCCGGGGAGTCGGGGATCTGTCCCGGCTTGGGGCGGTAGCTGGAGGGGTCGGCCATGTCCTCCACCCTACTTGCGGGCACCGACAGTGTGGCCGCGCCAGGTGGGCTCAGGCGCCGGGGCCCGCGACGAGCCGGCCGTCCTTCGCGCTGATCGGGACCTCGGGCAGCGGCACCGTCGCCGGGCCCTTCGTCGCCTTGCCCGTCGTGACGTCGAACCGGCTTCCGTGGCAGGGGCAGTTGCCCTCGGTGCCCTCCACCTTGTCCAGCACACAGCCCGCGTGGGTGCACTGCGCGCTGAAGGCCTTGTACTGGCCCTCGGCGGGACAGCTCACCACCAGACGCTGCTCGCGGTAGAGCTTCACCCCGCCGACCGGCACCGCGTCCGCCGCGCCGAGGTCGACCGGGGCGGTCGGGGTCGGCTCCTCGGCGTGCCCCAGCTTCGACTCGGTGGAGCAGGCGGCCACACCGGCACCGGCCGCGCCGGCGAGCGCGACACCCTTCAGGACGGTACGACGGGGGGTGGGCCGGGCGGGCATGGTGTCTCCACTGGTCAGAAGGCTGGCGCGGTCGGAAGGCTGGCGCTGCGTTCGACCCTACCGGGGGCGTTTTCGGCGCCTTCCCCGGGCATCACACGTGGTGGTCGTGGGGTGGTCGTCGCAGCGCTGCCGTCGGGCGTGGCCGTCGGGCGTGGCCGTCACGCACACGCTGTCGCACGTGAGGACGATGGGTTACGTTCGGCAGCGTGATCGTCGTCGCCGGAGAGTCCCTGATCGACCTGGTCCCGCAGCCCGCCGCCGGTGGCCCGCTGCCGCCCCTGCTGCCCCGCCTCGGCGGCGGCCCGTACAACACCGCCGTCGCCCTCGGCCGGCTCGGCACACCGACCGCCTTCTGCTCGCGCGTCTCCACGGACGCCTTCGGCGTGGCCCTGCTGGACGGTCTGCGCTCTGCGCGGGTCGACACCTCCCTCGTACAGCGCGGCCCCGAACCGACGACGCTCGCCGTCGCCTCCGTAGGAAGCGACGGTTCGGCCGGCTACGGCTTCTACGCGCAGGGCACCGCCGACCGCCTCTTCGAGCTGCCGCCCCAACTGCCCCCGTCGGCAAGGGCGCTCGCCCTGGGCACCTGCTCGCTCGTCCTCGAACCGGGCGCGAGCGCGTACGAGGCGCTGCTGCGCCGTGAGGCGGACCGCGGGGTCTTCACCCTGCTCGACCCGAACATCCGGCCGCCGCTGATCCCGGACGCCGACGCCTACCGTGCGCGCTTCGCGGGCTGGCTGCCGTACGTGTCGCTCCTGAAGCTCTCCGAGGAGGACGCCCGGTGGCTCGGAGGGGTGCCGCGCGGCCCGGCGGCCGTGGTGGTGACGCGCGGCGCCGACGGGCTGACCGTGCGGACGCGGGCCGGGGTGGAGGTCTCGGTCCCGGCCACCCCGGTGGACGTCGTGGACACGATCGGCGCGGGCGACACCGTGAACGCCGCGCTGCTGCACCGGTTGGGCGCCATCGACGCCCTGTCGGAGCGGGCGCTGAACGCGCTCGACGCGGGGCAGTGGCGGGACATCCTCGGCTTCGCCGCGCGGGCCGCCGCCGTCACCTGCTCCCGGCCCGGCGCTGAGCCTCCCTATGAGGCCGAGGTGCGTTAGGGGGAGGAGACGGAGTCGACCGGGGCTTCGGCTGCGGGTGCGGCCTTGGAACGGACGACGACGGTGACGGTGACGCGGACGACGACGGCGACCGGGCCGGGGGCGTGGACGGCGAAGGGGACGGGAACGGGGACGGACCGGCCGTGCGGGTGGGCCGCGGCAGGAACCCCGTGCGGGTGAAGTACTCCACATACGTACGAAAGAGCTGTTCGTCGATGTCGGGGCAGCCGATCCCGGTGCCCTCCAGCGCACGCCGGGTGTCCTCCGCGTCGAAGAGCAGGCTCCCCTCCGAGCCCCCTCCGCGCGTCTCGGCGGCCATGGCCGTGAGCAGCGGGAAGGCGGCGTTGCCGGGATCCGCCTCGGTGGCGGCGAGCCAGTCGGCGGCCGGGACGTCCTTGACGGCGTGGCCGAGTGCGCGCAGGCGCGCCACGGCGGTGTCCATGCGCAGCGGGCGCTCCCCCGCGACATGGAACGTCCGCCCCGCCGACCGGGGTTGGCGGGAGAGCGCCACCACGGCGGCGCTGACGAAGTCCACGGGCACGAGGTCGAAGGCGGTGTCGACGTCCGACGGGGCCACGCCCGACTGGACGCAGCCCTTCAGCAGCAGCCACATGAAGTCGCCCGTCTGGCAGACACCGGTGGTCGACTCGCCGGTGATCCGGGTGGGCCGGTAGACGGAGACGGGCAGCCCACGGGCGCGCGCGGCCTCGACGAGCCGCTCCGCGGCCCATTTGCTCCGCGTGTAGCCGTGTTCAAGGGTGGCGGCCGGTCCGGTCGGGTCCTGCGGCCGTACGGGGCGAGCGGGCCCGTCCCCGGCGCCGTACGCGGTCTCGGCGCCGCCGCCCCCGTACACACCGACGGTGGAGATGTGGTGGACCGGCACGGTGCGGTGCAGGGCGGCCAGCCGCAGGATCTCCTGCGTGCCGTACACGTTGGCGTCTCTCAACTGCTCGTAGGAGAACACCAGGTTGACGGCGGCGCCGGAGTGGTAGACGGCGTCGACGGTACGGGCGAGCCGGTCGAAGTCGGCCGCCGAGAGGCCCAGTCGGGGCCGGGCCAGATCGCCCGTGACGACGGTGACGCGGTGTTCGGTGGACGGGTCGGTGAGGCCGTACGACTCGCGGGCCGAGCGCAGTCGTTTCTCGGCGTTCAGCTGGTCGCTGCCGCGCACCAGGCAGTGGACGGTGGCGTCGGTCCGGCGCAGCAGTTCCCTCAGGAGGAAGGCGCCGAGGAAGCCGGTGGCTCCGGTGAGGAGGACGTGCTCCGGGTCGGGGACGACGGTGCGGACATCGGCGGCGGCAACGATGTCGGGGGCGAGTCGTATGTCGTCGGTGAGGTCGGGGGCGACTTCCTTACGTCCTCCTACTGAGGAGGCGTCCACCAGTGCGGCGAGGCCCGCGACGGTCGGTGAGGTGAAGACGGAGCGGAGCGGTACCCGTACGGCCAGCTCCTCCCGGAGTGCGAGGACGAGCCGGGTCGCCAGCAGGGAATCGCCGCCGAGCGCGAAGAAGTCGTCGTGCGCGCCGATGGTGCCGGGGCCGAGCAGCGCCGACCACAGCCGGGCGATCCGCTCCTGTGTGGCGGTGAGTAGCGCGACGGCCCGTGCGGTGTCGTCGTCGCCTGCGCCGTCACCCCGGTCCTCGCCGCCGTCTCTCCGCCGGGCGAGTGCGGCGCGGTCGACCTTGCCGCTGGAGGTGAGCGGGAAGCCGTCGACCGGTACGCAGCGCGCCGGGACCAGCGGGTCGGGCAGCCGGGCGCGCAGCCGCTGCCGTATCTCCTCGGGACCGGCCACGTCCGGGTCGCCGGCGATGTAGTACGCGAGGAGCCGCTTGCCGGCTCCCGGGCCGAGGTCCTGGGCCACGACCGCCGCGTCGGCCACGCCGGGCTGGGCGCGTACGGCGGCCTCCACCTCGCCTGTCTCCACCCGGTGGCCCCGGATCTTGACCTGGCCGTCGCTCCGGCCGACGTACTGGATCCGGCCGTCGGGCAGCAGCCGGGCCAGGTCACCGGTGCGGTAGAAGCGGCTGCCCGCCCGCGTACCCGCCCCCGTCCCTGCTCCGGGAAGGTCGCCGGGCACGAACTTCTCGGCCGTCAGCTCCGGGCGTCCCACATAGCCGCGCGCGACCACCGGTCCGCCGACGCAGATCTCCCCCACGGCGCCCGCCGGCACGGGCCGCAGCCGCTCGTCCAGCAGGAGGACCGTGGCGCCGTCGACGGGGCGTCCGATGCTCGGCAGATCGGGCCAGGCGGCCGGGTCGGGGCCCAGCCGCTCCGCAGTCACGACATGGGTCTCGGAGGGGCCGTACTGGTTCTCCAGCGTGGCCGAGGTGAGGGTGCCGAAGAACTGCCGCAGGGCGGGCGTGACATGGAGCTGTTCGCCCGCCGTGAGGACCTCTTGAAGAGAGTCGCAGCGACGGCCGGTGACGCACGCGTACTCCACCAACTGCTGCAACGCGACGAACGGCAGGAACAGCCGCTCGATCCGCTCCGACCCGATCAGGTCGAGCAGTTGGTGCGGGTCCCTGCGGACCTGTTCGTCGACGAGGACGAGCGTCCCGCCCGCCGCCCAGGTGGCGAAGATCTCCTGGAACGCGACGTCGAAGCCGAGGGGCGCGAACTGAAGGGTGCGCGCCCCCTCACTCGGGTCCGGCCCGGTCGCCGACCGGCGCCGCTGCCACTCGATCAGATTGGCCAGCGGACCGTGCTCCATGGCGACGCCCTTGGGCCGGCCCGTGGAACCCGAGGTGTAGATGACGTACACGAGGTCGTCGGGCCCCACCGGGACGACGGGGCCGGTGAACGGCGATTTGTTGTCAACCTGCCCCGGCATGCCCGGCACGTCGTCCGCGTCCGGCGCACCCGGCACGTCGTCCGCGTCCGGCAGGTCGTCGAGGAGCACCGCCTCGACGCCGGCGGGCAGTTCGGCCGGCCGGCACCCGCGCTGGGTGAGCAGGACGTCGATCCCGCTGTCCCGCACCGTGAACGCGATCCGCTCCGCCGGATGGCGCGGGTCGATCGGCACACAGCTGCCGCCCGCCTTCAGCACCCCGAGGACGGCCACCGGCAGATCCGCCGTCCGCTCCACGCACACGCCGACGGGGCGGCGTACGGCGCCTCGCGCGACGAGCAGCGCGGCGACCCGGTCGGCGGCGGCGTCCAGCTCCGCGTACGACAGGGTCCGCCCGTTCGCGACGACGGCGGGCGCGTCCGGTGTCAGCCGGGCCGAACGCGCGAACGCCTCGTGCACGAGCGGGACTTCGGGGGGCGGCTGCGCGCCGTGCGCCCACTCGGTGAGCGTCCGCCGTTCCTCGTCGGGAGGCATGACCGCCAGGTCCTGGAGCGCGGTCTCGGGGCGGGCGACGGCGTCGGCGACGAGCGTACGGAACCGGGCCGCCAGCCGCTCGACCGTGGCATGGTCGAAGAGGTCGGCGGAGTACTCCCACAGTCCGCGGTACCCGTCCCCGTCGGGCATCAGGTGCAGGAACACGTCGTACTTGGCCGTCCCGTCGTGCACCTGGAGGCGCTCGGCCGCCACACCCGGCAGGGACAGCGCCGACGGCGGCGCGTCGTCGACCGCGAACACCACCTGGAACAGCGGGAACCGGCTCAGTGTCCGCTCGACACCCAGCTCACGCACCAGATGGCTGTACGGCACGTCCTTGTGCCGGACGGTCGACCTGACCTGGTGCTTCATCTCCACCACCAGGTCCGTGAACGACCGGTCGTGGCGCGGCCGTCCGCGCAGCGGCAGCACGTCGGTGAGGCAGGCGATGAGGTCCTCGGTCTCCGGCTCGTCGCGGCGCGACACCGGCGTGCCGATGACGAGGTCGTCCTGGCCGGTGTGCCGCCCGATCAGCGCGGTCAGCGCCGCGGCCAGCACCACGAAACGTGTCGTCCGCAGCCGGGCGGCGAGGCCGCGTATCAGCGCTCCCGTGGCGGCGTCGACGCCGAACTCCACCTGGCCGCCGTGGTGGCTGAGGGCCTGCGGGCGGGGGCGGTCGGCCGGGAAGGACGACTCGTCGGGTGCGCCTGCCAGTTCGGCCCGCCAGTGCTCGACCAGCCGCGCGCGGTGTTCGCCGTCGGTGCTCCGCTGGCGCCGGGCGTACGGCCCCGACTGGACGGGCAGTTCGGGCAGCCGGGGCGCCCGGCGCTCCACCTCGGCGCGGTACAGCTCGCCGAACTCCTGGTCGAGGAGGCTGAAGCACCAGCCGTCGATCACGGCGTGGTGGATCGCGACGGCGAGCACGGACTCACCGTCCGCGCGCGGGTGTGGGCGCGGGCGTGAGCGCGAGTCGGTGGCGTCGTGGTCCGCGCCGTCGGCGTCGACGTCGGCGATCACCAGCAGCGTGGCCTTCAGCAGCGGCGGTTCGGCGAGGTCCGTCTGCCGGGTGACGGCGTCCCTGAGCGCCGACGCCCGCTCGTCCGCCGTGATCCGCCGTACGTCGACCGGAACCCGCATCGGCGGGAGGACGATCTGCCGGGGAGCGCCGTCCACCAGCATCAGCCTGCTGCGCAGCGCTTCGTGCCGGGCCACGACGCCGGTCAGCGCCGCTTCGACGGCAACGATGTCGAGGGGGCCGCGCAGTCGGTGGACCCACGACTCCACGTAGCGCGAGGTGCCTTGCTGATACTGGTCGTTGAGCCAGATCGACTCCTGCTCGAACGACATCGGGTAGGTACGCGGTTCCATCGCTTCTCGCTTCGTGGTGCGAACGACTGGGACGGACCTCTGGGGGGTGGCGGCTGAGGCCGGTGCGGCGATATTCAGACACCGATCATGCGTCTATCGGCCCGGCTGGTCCAACAGAGCGACGATGTCGATCTTTCCGTTGGGCGTCCGGGGGAAGGTCCGGATCCGCCGGACGTCGTCGGGCACCTGGGCGCGCGGCAGTACGGCGGCGAGCGATTTCCGAACGGTGTCCGGCTCCGGGGCGGCGCCGTCGACCGCGCCGTCGGCGTCACCGGTGCCGCCCGTCCCGGCGAGCGGTTCCGCGGTGTAGAACAGCGCGAGCCGTTCGTACGCACCGCTCTCACCAGCCACGGGAAGCACGGCGCACTCCCGGACGCCTGCCAGGCGCAGGGCCGCGGCCTCTGTCTCGGCGGGCTCGACGCGGTGCCCGGAGATCTTGATCTGCCGGTCGGCGCGGCCGTGGAAGTGCAGTGTCCCGTCGCTGTCCAGCCGGCCGAGATCGCCGGTGCGGTAGATCCTTCTGGGGCCGGTGCCGGGGTCGAATGTGGCGAAACTCTCCGCCGTCGCCCGCTCGTTGCCGAGGTAGCCGTCGGCCAGGCCCTCCCCGGAGACACAGATCTCGCCGAGCGCGCCGGGCGGGACCTCGTGGTCGCCGTCGAGGACATGGATCGTGGTGCCGGGGACCGGCGTGCCGAGCGGGATGCCGTACTCGGCCTCGCAGTCGGCCGGTCGGATCCGGTGGGTGGTGACGAAGACGCAGCACTCGACCGGGCCGTAGCCGTTGAGCAGGGTGATCCCGGGGTGACGGGCGAGGAAGGCCCGGATGTGCGGGGCGGAGAGGCGCTCGCCGCCGGTGAAGACCTGGCGCAGCCCGGTGAAGCAGTCGGGGTCCTCGTCCACGAAGAGGTTGAAGAGGGCGGCGGTGAGCCAGATGGTGTCCAGGCCGGTGGATTCGACGAGTTCGGCCAGGTCGTCGGGGAGGAAGTAGTCGCCGTCGACGAGCACGACCGTGCCGCCGGTGGTCAGCATGCTCCACAGTTCGAGGGTGAGCGCGTCCCACGAGACGGGGGCGGCCTGGGGCATCACACGGCCGGGGCCGAAGTCGGCGAAGCTGTCAGGGCCGAACAGCCGGGTGGTGGCGCGGTGCGGCGAGAGCACTCCCTTGGGGGTGCCGGTGGTGCCCGAGGTGAAGAACACGGTGGCGGGCGCGGCCCCGTCCACCCCGTCCGCCGTGTCCTGATCAGGCGTGAGGCTCGCGTCCGGGGCCCGTCCGGCCGCTTCGCTCAACTCCTCGGCGGGTGGCGTCCATACGGTGCGGCCGTCGGCGTCCGTCGCGGGCGGCGCGCCCTCGGCCGGCGACGGGCCCACGACGACCGGCGGCGCCAGCATGGCGAGTACGGTCCGCAGGCGGTCGGCGGGCAGTTTCGGATCCAGCGCCGCGTAGGCGGCACCACGTTTGAGTACGGCGAGGAGCACGGCCACCAGTTGGGGCGAGCGTGGCAGCAGTACGGGCACCAGCCGCCCGGGGCCGACACCGAGTCGGCCCAGCTCCGCGGCGTACGTCTCCGCCGCCCGGTCGAGCGTGCGGTAGCTGACGCGCCGGCCCGCGAAGACCAGTGCGGTGGCGTCCGGCCGGAGGTGGGCCTGGTGCGCGACGGCCTCGTGGATGAGCCGCGTACCGGGCGGACGAGGCACGGGCACGGGGGACATGCGGGACATGAGAAGTCGGTCTCCGTCCCCGTCAGTCGGCTTCGCCGCGGGCGATCACGGCGGCGCTGAAATCGGCGACCGTCTCACTGTCGAAGACCGTGTCGGGAGAGACCCGGATGCCCAGTTCTCGTTTGACACGGGTGCATATGCGTACCGCTTGGAGGGATGTGCCGCCGAAGTCGTAGAAGCTGTCGGAGGGCTTCAACTCATCGGCTCCGAGGACCTCTGCCATGATCCGGACGACGGAATCGCTGTCGCCGCGCTGCTGCTCGGACACCTTCATCTCGCATCCTGCCGATTGATGGAAGGTGACCATTCTGACCCAGATCCCGCGCATACGTTCGGCCGAGGCGCCCCGGGGGACGCCTCGGCCTCCTGATGTCAGGACTTGCGGGACCGCTCGGCCGTCTTCTTGGCCGCGGCCTTCTTCGCCGGCGCCTTCGCCGCGGTGGTCTTCGCAGCGGTGGTCTTCGCCGCTGTCTTGCGGGCCGGTGACTTCGTACGTCCCGAGGGAGCCGCGTCGCTGATCCGCTCCGCGTCCAGGATCTCCCGCAGGAACTTCCCGGTGTGGCTGGTCGCGACCCCGGCCACCTGCTCCGGTGTGCCTTCGGCGACGACGAGCCCGCCGCCGTTGCCACCCTCGGGACCCATGTCGACGACCCAGTCCGCCGTCTTGATGACGTCCAGATTGTGCTCGATGACGATCACCGTGTTGCCCTTGTCGACCAGTCCGGACAGCACGTTGATCAGCTTGCTGATGTCGTCGAAGTGCAGCCCGGTGGTGGGCTCGTCCAGCACGTACACCGTGCGGCCCGTGGAGCGCTTCTGGAGTTCGCTGGCCAGCTTCACGCGCTGCGCCTCGCCGCCCGAGAGGGTCGGCGCGGACTGACCGAGCCGCACATAGCCCAGACCCACCTCGTTGAGCGTCTTGAGGTGGCGCGAGATCGTGGGGACGGCCTCGAAGAAGTCGAGCCCTTCCTCGATGGGCATGTCCAGCACCTCGGCGATGGACTTGCCCTTGTAGTGGACCTCCAGGGTCTCCCGGTTGTAGCGCGCGCCGTGGCAGACCTCGCACGGGACGTACACGTCCGGCAGGAAGTTCATCTCGATCTTGATCGTGCCGTCGCCCGCGCAGTTCTCACAGCGTCCGCCCTTGACGTTGAAGGAGAAGCGCCCGGGGAGATAGCCGCGGACCTTCGCCTCCATCGTCTCGGCGAAGAGCTTGCGCACATGGTCGAACACCCCGGTGTACGTGGCCGGGTTGGACCGGGGCGTACGGCCGATGGGCGACTGGTCGACATGCACGACCTTGTCGACCTGGTCGTCCCCGTCGACCCGGGTGTGGCGCCCCGGCACCGACTTGGCGCCGTTCAGCTCCCGGGCCAGGTGCATGTAGAGGATGTCGTTGACCAGGGTCGACTTGCCGGATCCGGAGACACCTGTGACGGCGGTGAACAGGCCGAGCGGGAACGACACGTCGATGTCCCGCAGGTTGTTCTCCCGCGCGCCGTGCACGGTGAGCTTCCGCCCGGGGTCGATCGGCCTGCGGACGTCCGGCGTCGGGATGGCCTTCTTGCGGGACAGATACTGCCCGGTGATCGACTCCTCGTTGTCCAGGAGTTCCTTCAACGTGCCGGAGTGGACGACCTTGCCGCCGTGCTCGCCCGCGCCGGGGCCGATGTCGACGATCCAGTCGGCGACCTTGATCGTGTCCTCGTCGTGCTCCACGACGATCAGGGTGTTGCCCATGTCACGCAGCCTGATGAGGGTCTCGATCAGCCGGTGGTTGTCGCGCTGGTGCAGACCGATGGACGGCTCGTCCAGGACGTAGAGCACACCGACCAGACCGGAGCCGATCTGGGTGGCGAGCCGGATGCGCTGCGCCTCGCCGCCGGAGAGTGTGCCGGCCGCGCGGTTGAGCGAGAGATAGTCCAGGCCGACGTCGACCAGGAACCTCAGCCGCTCGTTGACCTCCTTGAGGACGCGCTCGGCGATCTTCTTGTCCCTGGCGTTCAGCGTCATCTTGCCGAGGAAGTCGGCGCACTCGCTGATCGACATCGCGGAGATGTCGGCGATGGACCGGTCCATGACCGTGACCGCGAGGACGAGCGGCTTGAGGCGGGTGCCGTGGCACGTCGGGCAGGGCACCTCGCGCATGTAGCCCTCGAAGCGCTCCCTGCTGGTGTCGCTCTCCGCCTCGGAGTGCCGCCTCTTGACGAAGGAGACCGCGCCTTCGAAGGACGGGGTCGTGTACGCCCGCTCGCGGCCGTACCTGTTCCTGTACCGCACCTCGACCTGGGTCTTGTGGCCGTACAGCAGGGCCTTCTTGGCCCGCTGCGGCAGCCCCGCCCACGCGATGTCCGTACGGAAGCCGACGGACTCGGCCAGACCGCCGATGAGCCGGCCGAAGTACTCCCTCGTGTGGCCGTGCGACCAGGGGTGGATGGCGCCCTCGTCGAGCGACTTCTCCTCGTCGGGGACGATCAGCTCCGGGTCGACCTCCATGCGGGTGCCGATGCCCGTGCAGTCGGGGCAGGCGCCGAAGGGCGAGTTGAAGGAGAAGGAGCGCGGCTCCAGCTCCTCGAACGACAGGTCGTCGTACGGGCAGTACAGATGCTCCGAGTACATCCGCTCGCGCTCGGGGTCGTCCTCCGGGAGGTCGACGAAGTCGAGCACGACCATGCCGCCGGAGAGCCCGAGCGCGGTCTCGACCGAGTCGGTCAGCCGGCGCTTGGCGCTGCCCTTCACCGTGAGACGGTCGACGACCACCTCGATGGTGTGCTTCTCCTGCTTCTTGAGCTTCGGCGGCTCGCTCAGCTGGATGGTCTGCCCGTCGACGCGCGCCCGGCTGTACCCCTTGGTCTGGAGGTCCGAGAACAGGTCGACGAACTCGCCCTTGCGCTCCCTGATCAGCGGCGACAGCACCTGGAAGCGGCTGCCCTCGGGCAGCTCCAGGACCTTGTCGACGATGGCCTGCGGCGACTGGCGGGTGATCGGCCGGCCGCACTCGGGGCAGTGGGGCTTGCCGATACGGGCGAAGAGCAGCCGGAGGTAGTCGTAGACCTCGGTGATCGTGCCGACCGTCGAGCGGGGGTTGCGGGAGGTGGACTTCTGGTCGATGGAGACGGCCGGCGAGAGGCCCTCGATGAAGTCGACGTCCGGCTTGTCCATCTGGCCGAGGAACTGCCGGGCGTAGGAGGACAGCGACTCGACATAGCGACGCTGTCCCTCGGCGAAGATCGTGTCGAACGCGAGGGAGGACTTGCCCGACCCGGAGAGCCCGGTGAAGACGATCAGGGAGTCACGGGGAAGGTCGAGCGAGACGTTCTTGAGATTGTGTTCGCGAGCGCCACGGACGATGAGACGGTCGGCCACGCCGGTCCGCACCTTTCTAGAGAGAAGCAGGGGCGGAGCCCCCTTCCCAGAGTAATGGGGGTCGCCAGAGCGATGGACTGCCTAACGGAATGACCCGGGTCACTGGGGCACCGGGCTGCGAGGGCTCCTTACCAGGATGCCTCCGACGAGCTTATAGCACGCGCATTCGATTTACGGCTGCTTGTCGCCGCCTTCACCCGAAGGAGTGGTGGGACTATCGTCGCCCTCATGCTTGATCATGTGCGCGACCTGGATTCCCTGCATGAAGCGACCGAGCGGCTCCTCACCGCAGCCGCCCGACTGGACAACGCCTCCGTGGCCGAGCCGTCACGGCTGCCGGGCTGGAGCCGTGGTCACGTACTGGCTCATCTGGCCAGGAACGCCGACGCACTCGTCAATGTGCTCGAAGGCCGGCCGATGTACCCGGACGCCGTCACCCGCGACTCCGACATCGAGCGGGACGCCCCGCGCCCCCTGGACGCGCAGGTCGCCGACGTACGCGCCACGGCCGAGCACTTCCGGCGGGTGGCGGCCGTCCCCGCCGACTGGGCACGCACGGTCGCGCTCCGTAACGGTGTGACGGACGTGGCCGCCCGGATCCCGTTCCGCAGGCTCGTCGAGGTCGAACTGCACCATGTCGACCTCGGCATCGGTCCGGAGCTCGAAGACCTCTCCGACGACTTCACCGGCCGCGAGATCGACTTCCTGACCGAGCGCTTCGCCGGCCACGCCGACGTACCGCCGCTCGCCCTGACCTCCCCCGACGGACGCACCTGGCGCACCGGCCGCGCCGACGGCACTCCGTCCGCCGTCACGGGCCCGGCGGCCGACCTCATGGGCTGGCTCGCCGGCCGGCGTGACGGGTCGGCGCTCAAGACCTCGGACTCCTCGCTGCCCGTACTGCCCCCGCTATAGGCTGAGTCGTATGACCTACAGCGGAGCCGTGAAGCTCGACGGACCGGCCGATGTGCACGAGTTGACCGACCTGATGATCTCGAAGGTCGCCGTCGGCGCGATGAACAACAACGCCTATCTGCTGCGCTGCCGGGCCACCGGGGAGCAACTGCTGATCGACGCGGCGAACGACGCGGCCACGCTGCTGACGCTGATCGGTGACGACGGCATCGCGTCCGTCGTCACCACGCACCGACACGGGGACCACTGGCAGGCGCTGGCCGAGGTCGTGGCCGCCACCGGCGCCGAGACGTACGCCGGACGGTACGACGCCGAGGGGATCCCCGTCCCGACCGAGGTGCTGGTCGAGGACGGCGACACGATCCGGGTCGGACTGATCGAACTGACCGCGCGCCATCTCGTCGGTCATACGCCGGGCTCGATCGCCCTGGTCTACGACGACCCGCACGGCCACCCGCACCTCTTCACCGGCGACTGCCTCTTCCCCGGCGGCGTGGGCAACACACACCAGGACCCGGCGGCCTTCGCCAGTCTGATCAACGACGTCGAGACGAAACTCTTCGACCGGCTGCCGGACGAGACCTGGGTCTATCCGGGCCACGGCGACGACACGACGCTCGGCGCCGAGCGTCCGCAGCTGCCGGCCTGGCGCGAGCGCGGCTGGTAGGCGGGCAGTCCCCGCTGCCGAAAAACCGGCTGCCCGCGGCGCGGGGCTGTCGTTACGCTCCGGCCGTATGCAGCCGCTCACGTATCCCGCCAAGCCCCGCCCCGGCGACCGGATCGCCGTGATCTCCCCCTCGTCGGGGCTGCCGGGCCTGTTCCCGCGCCCGTACGAACTGGGCCTGACCCGGCTGGAGAAGGACTTCGGCCTGGTGCCCGTCGAGTATCCGGCGACGCGGAAGATGGGGTCCACACCGCGTGAGCGGGCCGACGACATCCACGCCGCCTTCGCGGACCCGACGGTCAGGGCGGTCATCGCGAGCATCGGCGGGGACGACCAGATCACCGTACTGCCGCTGCTGGACCGCGAGTTGATCCGCGCATCCCCCAAGCCGTTCTTCGGCTACAGCGACAACACCAATCTGCTGGCCTTCCTCTGGAACACCGGGATCGTCGCCTTCCACGGCGGCAGCGTGATGTGCGAGCTGGGCCGGCCCGGCGCGATGGATCCTCTTACGGAGGCTTCGCTGCGCGCCGCTCTCTTCACCTCGGGGCCGTACGAACTCACTCCCGCCGCGCGCTTCCGCGACACCGACCGCGACTGGGCCGACCCGGCGACCTTCCTGGCCGAGCCCGAGACCCGGCCGGGCGCGGGATGGACGGTGCACGGGCCCGAGCGGGTGGTGGAGGGCCGGACCTGGGGCGGAAATCTGGAGACCCTGTCCGGGTTGTTCACGGCCGGCCGGGAGATCCAGGACGACCTCGGCGCGTACGACGGCTGTGTGCTGCTGCTGGAGACCTCGGAGGAGCTGCCGGGCGCCGACGAGGTCTTCCGGATCCTGCGCGGCATGGGCGAGCGCGGGCTGCTGCGGCGCTTCCCCGCGCTGCTGATGGGACGGGCCAAGACCTGGTCGCTGGAGCGCCGGAACAGCCCGCGGGAGTCGGCGCTGTACGCCCGGGAGCAGCGCGCGGCGGTGGTGCGGGCGCTGGACACGTACGCCCCCGACACGATGGCCGTCTTCGACGTGGACTTCGGGCACACCGATCCGCAGCTGGTCATTCCGTACGGCGGCACGGTGCGGGTGGACGGCCCGGCGCGGCGGATCACCGTCACGTACTGAGGCGGCGCGGGCGCCGGCGCGCGGACGGGACCGGGGCGATCGGCTGGTGCCACTCGCCCCGGTCCGGGTGTCTCGTACGTGCGTCTTGTACGCGTGTCTCGTACGTCGCGCGGTCAGGCCTCGATGTCGGCCTTGCCCTCGCTGTCCTTGTCCTCGGCCTTGTCCCCGGCGTCCTTGCCCTCGGCCGCGTCGCGCTCCGCCTGCTTCTTGGAGGCGATCAGGCTGGTGATCGTGGTGACGATCAGCACACCGCAGATGACGGCCAGCGAGAACGGGATGGAGATCTCGGGGACATTCACCCCGTTCTCGTGCAGCGCGTGCAGCACCAGTTTGACGCCGATGAAGCCGAGGATGATCGACAGACCGTAACTGAGGTGGACCAGCTTCCTGAGCAGGCCACCGATCAGGAAGTACAGCTGCCGCAGACCCATCAGCGCGAAGGCGTTGGCGGTGAAGACGATGTACGGGTCCTGGGTCAGACCGAAGATCGCGGGGATCGAGTCCAGCGCGAACAGCACATCGGTGGTGCCGATGGCGAGCATGACCACCATCAGCGGGGTCAGCACGCGCTTGCCGTTCTTCTGGATGAAGAGCTTCGTGCCGTGGTACCTGTCGGCGACTCCGAAGCGGTTCTCGATCGACTTCAGGAGGCGGTTCTCCTCGAACTCCTCCTCCTCGTCGTCGGAGCGCGCCTCCTGGATGAGCTTCCAGGCGGTGTAGATCAGGAACGCGCCGAAGATGTAGAAGACCCACGAGAAGCTGGCGATGATCGCCGCGCCCGCCGCGATGAAGATGGCGCGCAGGACGAGGGCGATGAGCACACCGATGAGCAGCACTCGCTGCTGGAGGTGTGAGGGCACCGAGAACTTCGCCATGATCAGGACGAAGACAAAGAGATTGTCGACACTGAGCGACTTCTCGGTGATGAATCCGGCGAAGAACTCGCCCGATGCCTGGCTGGTGCCGAATATCAACAGGCCGATGCCGAACAGGGCGGCCAGGACGATCCAGACGATCGTCCAGATTCCGGCTTCTTTGATCGACACGTCATGGGGCTTGCGCCCGATGAGGAAGTCGACCGAGATCAGGGCACACAGACCAAGAATGGTCAGTACCCACAGGGTCCATGAAACGTCCACTGCGCCTCCGGCGTCGTACGGCTACTGATCAGCGTCGTCGCTGCCGGAGGTCTCTTCCACCCGGGCGTCTCATCTGCGCCTGCGGGCCGACGCCCCGGGACCGATGGCGGTCCGTATTGACGGGTACGTCGCGGTGTGGGAGTACTCCCCTCCGTTCAATGGAGAGTACAGGAAACCCCAAGAGAAGGTAAAGTCCAGGGTCAAGCAGGCGCCGAGGTGCAGGTCAGCTGCTATTCAGCCGTTCACGGACGGGAGTGACGGGAGTGAGGACAGGGTCCCGGGCACGGACAGGGTCCCGGACACGAACGGGTCAGCGGCGCCAGGCGCGGCGTGCCTCGGCGACCTGTTCGAGCACCCGCCGGAGTATCTGGCTGCCCGGCGGCATCGTCAGCGGTTCGAACGTCCACGCGTGTCCGACCCACGGGTCGGCGAGGTGGTCGTCGGCGACCGGAGTGATCCGCAGCAGCGAGCGCCACAGCGGGTCGAGCACGGGGCCGTACGCGCTGGCGTCCTCGCGGTCCGCGACCATCATCAGATGGACCCCGACGGCCGGGCCCTCGTCCGCGAGATAGCGCAGCTGGGTGACCGCGCGGTCGTCGAACCCGTGCGGGAAGTCGTTGACGATCAGCAGCTGCTCGGCGGTGTCCAGCTCGGGCGGCAGCGAGTCGGCCGCACCGCCCCTGATGGCCATCTGCACCAGGTCCACGCGCTGGGTGAGCTTCGCGAGCACGGCGGAGACGCCTGCGGCGCCGCTCGCCGGCGGCTGGTTCAGCACGCCCGCGGCGACCAGGGGGGCGAGGGACATGGCGGCAGAGCCCGCGGCATCGATCACATGGACGGTGAACTCGCCCGGCGGGTAGGCCGCGAGGAGGCGCGCGGCGTGGCCGACCGCGTTGTCCATGGCGAGCCTGCGCAGCTGCCCCTCGTCCAGCATCAGGGCGCCCTCCGAGCCCGACCGGCCGCTGTCGATCCACAGGCCGCGCTCCAGCGGGAGCCTGACCAGCATGGGGATCCGCAGGTCCGTGCGCTCGGGCAGGTGGAGATCGCCGAGGCGCAACGCCATCGGGTTGTCCATCGGGACGCGGTAGGCGTGCCAGACGGGGTTGTCCCAACGGGCGTACGCGGGCGGCAGGGCGGGCTCGACGACGTCGGACTCGGCGGCCAGCTGGCCGAGGTCCCGGTCGAGGGCCTCGCGCGCCTGGTCGGTGAGCTGGTCGCGCTTGGCGCGGGCGACCTGGCGGGCCGCGTCGCCCGTGCCGCCTATCCGGCTGCGCGGGTCGGACAGGACCCGGTCCAGCTCCTGGTCCATCCGGGACTCGGCGAAGTCGACGGCGCTGCGGTAGGCGGCGGTGGCGCGGGCCAGGTCCTCGAACATGCCCCACACCTGGTTGTACAGGCGCTCCTCCATGGACCAGCCGGTCGCGTCGCCCGCGACCGGGCGGGGCGCCTGGCCGGGCTGCGCCGGCGGCGACGCGGGCGGCGGGGTGGGCGGAGCCGTGGTCTGCCGGCGCGGGTGCGTGTAGTTGACCCGTCCCCCGGCGGTGCCGTGCGCGGCGGCGGCAGGCTGCTGACCCTGCCCGTCCGACGGGCCGGCCGGCTGCTGGCCGGGGGTGCCCGGCAGTTGGTGCGGCGTGGCGCCGGTGCCTGTGCCTGTGCCTGTGCCGGGGGTCGTACCCGAGCCGGGGGTCACGCCGGAGCCCGACGAGGCTCCCGCGCCTGCGGCGCCTCCCGCGGTCTGGCCGGGCTGGGTGGCCGTGGCGGACCTGTCGGAGCGGATACGTACGTTGTCGGGCGTGCCGGTCAGCGGTGCCTGGATCGCGCTGGCCATGTGCCGGGCCACCGCTTCCTGGATCCCGGCGGCGAACTCGCGGGCCTGCGGCACGCCTTGGTCGCCGAACAGTTCGGCGAGCCCGCCCGCGTACCCCTGGCCGACGGCGCGGACCTTCCAGGCGCCCTGCCGGCGGTAGAGCTCAAGCGCGACGACGGCGGACTCCGCCTCCAGGTCGGTGATGGTGAAGCTGGCGATCTCGGTGCCGTCGGTCGCGGTGACAGCGGCGAACGGGGCGGCCGTGGTGCCGAATCTGGACGGTCCGCCGACCCCTTCGGGGAGCGCGAGCAGTACGTGGACCAGATGCGCGCGGTCCGGTACGGCCTCCAGGTCGACATGGAAGCGGAGCCCGGCGGCGGCCTGCCGGGACACCTCGATGCCGGGCAGCGTGGGCGAACCGGGGTGGGCGATCCACTCGACGCCGAGGACCGTGCCCCGGTCGTCGCCGAGGGTGGCACACGCGAGGACCGGTACTCCGGCCGTCACCCGGATCTCCAGTCGGCTGTGGGGCAAGGGATGGTTCTGCCCCCGGACCAGCTCGGCCGTCATCGCCTCTGTCCCCTCGTCGGTCACGCGTCGGTGGCCCGTAGTGATGTCGTTCTGTGGTGCCGTGTCCGAACTGCTCGGTGAGACGGTTCGGTTGGTGCCGGCCGGTGCTCGGTGCTCGGTGCTCGGTGCTCGGTGCTCGGTAAGACTGTCTGTCGATACCGCTCGGCAAGCGGTACAGCTCCCGGCGGCCTTGCCTCCGGGAGCTGCGCTTGCGCTGGCGAGAGCCGTGCCTACAGGTGCGGCAGGATCGCCGGCATCAGGTCCTGGAACGTCCGGCCGTTGGCCGGGTTGCCCAGGGCGGTCATCTGCCAGCCGGTGCCGGCGCGGTGCACCTTGGCCATGATCTGCGCGGTGTACTGACCGCCGCCGTCGAGTGTGTAACGGGCCAGCTCGTCGCCGTTGGTCTCGTCGACGATGCGGCAGAAGGCGTTCTGCACCTCCTGGAACGTCTGGCCGGTGAACGAGTTCACCGTGAAGACGATCTGGTCGATGTGCACCGGAACCCGCTGCAGATCGACGAGGATCGCCTCGTCGTCGCCGCCCTGTCCGGCGCCGCCGACGAGATTGTCGCCGGTGTGCCGTACGGAGCCGTCGTCGCTGACAAGGTGGCGGAAGAAGACCACGTCGACCGGCTGCTTGTCGGCGAAGAGCACGGCCGAGGCGTCCAGGTCGATCTCGCGGGTGCGTGACCCGAACAGGCCACGACGCGGGGCGGCTTGCCAGCCGAGCCCCATGCGCACCGCGGTCAGGGTGCCGCCGCCCCTCTTCTCCAGGCTGATCGCCTGCCCCTTGGTCAGGTTGACCCCAGGGCCCCCGGCACTGCCCTTGGATACGTCGACCACGCGCTGTCCCCTCTCGGAAGTTCCCCCGCAACCGTCCATGTGTGCGGTTGTCCCGTACCCTACGCAGTCACACTGACAGCGCAGGAGACTTCGGCCGTTTTTGTGTCGGTCTTGCAACACACCAGGTGTGGCGGCGTCAGGCCAGCCCCACTTCCCTCATCTGCCGCAGCTCCTTCTTCAGTTCGCTCACCTCGTCGCGCAGCCGCGCGGCCACCTCGAACTGCAGATCAGCGGCCGCCGCGCGCATGCGATCGGTCATCTCCTCGATGATTCCGGCCAGTTCGGCCGCGGGCCGGTCGGTGACCACCGCGCCCTGCTTGCCCGCTCTGTCCGCCCGGGAGAGCGTCGGCACCGGGGCCTTCGCCTGCTTGCCGTCCTTGCCCTGGCGGTAGCCCGTACCGAGCAGTGCCTCGGTGTCGACCTCTTCGCGCGCGATGGTCGCGACGATGTCGTTGATCTTCTTGCGGAGCGGCTGCGGGTCGAGTCCGCGCTCGGTGTTGTACGCGATCTGCTTCTCGCGGCGGCGGTTGGTCTCGTCGATGGCCTGCTCCATCGCCGGGGTGATCTTGTCCGCGTACATATGGACCTGGCCCGAGACGTTGCGCGCCGCGCGGCCGATCGTCTGGATCAGCGATGTGCCCGACCGCAGGAAGCCCTGTTTGTCGGCGTCGAGGATCGCCACGAGCGACACCTCGGGGAGGTCGAGGCCCTCACGCAGCAGGTTGATGCCGACGAGGACGTCGTACTCCCCCGCGCGCAGTTCGCGCAGCAGCTCGATACGGCGCAGGGTGTCGACGTCACTGTGCAGATAGCGGACCTGCACGCCCAGTTCGAGGAAGTAGTCGGTCAGGTCCTCGGCCATCTTCTTGGTGAGGGTGGTGACCAGGACGCGCTCGTCCTTCTCGGTGCGGGCGCGGATCTCGTGCACCAAGTCGTCGATCTGGCCCTCGGTGGGCTTGACCACGACCTCCGGGTCGATGAGCCCGGTGGGACGGATGATCTGCTCCACGTAGCCGTCGCCGCGGGAGAGTTCGTACTTGCCGGGGGTGGCCGACAGATAGACGGTCTGGCCGACGCGCTCCTGGAACTCCTCCCACTTCAGCGGGCGGTTGTCCAGCGCGGAGGGCAGCCGGAAGCCGTGGTCCACCAGCGTGCGCTTGCGGGACGCGTCGCCCTCGTACATCGCGCCGATCTGCGGCACGGTGACGTGCGACTCGTCGATGACCAGCAGGAAGTCCTCGGGGAAGTAGTCGAGGAGGGTGTTGGGCGCGGTGCCCGGCGAGCGGTCGTCGAAGTGCATCGAGTAGTTCTCGATACCGGAGCAGGAGCCGATCTGGCGCATCATCTCGATGTCGTACGTCGTACGCATGCGCAGCCGCTGGGACTCCAGGAGCTTGCCCTGCCTGTCCAGCTCGGCGAGGCGCTCCTCCAGCTCGCGCTCGATGCCGTTGACGGCCTTCTCCATGCGCTCGGGCCCCGCCACGTAGTGGCTGGCCGGGAAGACGTACAGCTCCCGGTCCTCACTGATGATCTCGCCGGTGAGGGGGTGGAGGGTGGAGAGGGCCTCGATCTCGTCGCCGAACATCTCGATGCGGACGGCCAGCTCCTCGTAGACCGGGAAGATCTCGATGGTGTCGCCGCGGACCCGGAAGGTGCCGCGCGTGAACGCCATGTCGTTGCGCGTGTACTGGATGTCGACGAAGCGGCGCAGCAGCTGGTCGCGGTCGTACTCCTCGCCGACCTTCAGCGGCACCATCCGGTCCACGTACTCCTGGGGCGTACCCAGGCCGTAGATGCAGGAGACGGACGCGACCACGATCACGTCACTGCGGGTGAGCAGCGAATTCGTCGCCGAATGGCGCAGCCGCTCGACCTCGTCGTTGATCGAGGAGTCCTTCTCGATGTAGGTGTCCGACTGGGGGACGTACGCCTCGGGCTGGTAGTAGTCGTAGTACGAGACGAAGTACTCGACGGCGTTGTTGGGGAGCAGCTCGCGGAACTCGTTCGCCAGCTGGGCCGCCAGCGTCTTGTTCGGAGCCATCACCAGGGTGGGGCGCTGAAGCTTCTCGATCATCCAGGCCGTGGTGGCCGACTTGCCGGTGCCCGTCGCACCGAGCAGGACGACATCCTGCTCACCTGCGCGGATGCGTCGCTCCAGATCCGCGATCGCCGTCGGCTGGTCGCCGCTGGGCTGGTAGGAGCTGATGACCTCAAAAGGCGCCGAAGTACGTTCGATCTTGGAAACTGGCCGCATGTACCCACCGTACGACCACCCACTGACAGTCGAGGGTGGATCACCCGTCGGATCACCAGTCGTGGACGCCCCGCGACCCGCCGCCGGAGCGCCCGGCCTGTCTGGACACCGTCTCCTCGGCGGTCTCGCCGTACGTGGGCTCCCGCGGGGCCCGCTGGGCCGGTACGCCGGGCAGGGCGCGCTCGTGGCGCCCTCGGCCCTGTCGGCCCTGGGACACCGGGTCGCGGGCCGCCTGGCCGCCCATGACCATCAGCGGGTCGAAGATCACCACGACGGCCGCCAGCAGCAGGAAGACACCGGGCCCCACCAGCATGGGCCCGAGCAGTGTGGCCGCCGGTTCGCCGCCTTCGGCGCCCTCGGCGGAGCTGCCGGGCAGCCGCAGATGGACGTGGACGGCGGCCATGCCCGTGTAGTGCATCCCGGTGACGGCCACACCCATCGCCAGGCTGGCGGCCAGGCTCATCAGCAGACTGTGGACGGAGGCGGCGGCCCAGAGCGCCGTGGTGGCCGCCACGACGGCGATCGCGACGGAGCCGCCGACGGTCAGCGTGTCGTACTCGATGCTGCCACGGAGCCGGATTCCGGCCATGCCCAGGTAGTGCATGCTCGCGATGCCGAGACCGGTGACGGTACCGCCGGTGACCAGGGCCATCGTGGTGGTGCCGCGGTATCCCACGATGAAGATGCCGAGACCGACCATGACGATCGCGAGGGCGAGGCTGGCGAGGGTCGTGGCCGGGTCGTAGGTGACGGGTGTCTCCGCCACGGCGAAGCCCGTCATGGCGATGAAGTGCATCGTCCAGACGCCCGAGCCGATCGCGATGGCGGCGAGTGCGAGCCAGCCGGCCTTGCGTCCGCGTTCGTCCGTGTGCAGGGATCTGATGGCGCAGCGCAGGCCCAGCGCGCCGCCGAGGCAGGCCATGAGAAAGGCCGCCACGGGGGTGATCAGGCCGTAGCTGAATCCGTCGGTGGTGCCCTGCATGCGGTATGCCCTTCGCTCCTGATGAGCCGTCTGCGGAAGCGTTGGTTCGGGGGCGAGGGTATGACCAGCGGCACGGCAAGCAAACATCAGGTCACCCTTTTGTCGACATGGCGACCGCCTCCGGGCCCGGCTCGGGCGCAGTCCGTTCACGTTGTGGCCAACCTTCGCCTGTCGCGTGTTGGCCGCCGACTGTCACTCTCGGCCCGTCCGTGATCGATCGACGCAAGGAGTCCACGTGTACGCACGCACCTCTGTGACCGCGACCGTCGCGCTGCTGGGAGCCGCCGCTCTGGCTCTGCCGGGGACCACGTCGGCCGCCGCCCCGCGGGCCACGGCCCCGGAGACGTCCCCCGTGTCCGTCGCGTCCGGCCGTCACGGCGCGGATCCGCTGGTCATCGCCCACCGCGGCGCCTCCGCCTACGCGCCGGAGAACACCCTCGCCGCCGTCGACAAGGCCGAGGAACTGGGCATCGACTGGGTGGAGAACGACGTCCAGCGTACGAAGGACGGCCGGCTGGTCGTCCTGCACGACACCGACCTCAGGCGCACCACCGACGCCGAGCAGGTCTTCCCCGACCGCGCTCCGTGGAATGTGAAGGACTTCACCGCGGCGGAGATCGCGCGGCTGGACGCGGGCAGCTGGTTCGGGCCCGGGTGGGCGGGCGCGCGGGTGCCGACGCTGAAGCAGTATCTGGACACCGTCGAGGACAACCGGCAGAAGCTCCTTCTGGAGATCAAGGCGCCCGAGCTGTACCCGGGCATCGAGAAGGACATCCTGCGCGTGCTCCGCGCGGAGGGCTGGCTGGACCGCGCGCACGTGCGGAACAAGCTCGTCATCCAGAGCTTCGGCGCGGACAGCGTGCGGGCCGTGCACGAGCAGCGGCCCGACGTGACCACCGGGTTCCTCGGTACGCCGGCGGTGGCCGACCTGCCCTCGTACGCGAAGTTCACCGACCAGATCAACCCGACGCACTCCACGCTCAGCGCCGAGTACGTGGCCGCCGTGCACCGGCTGAAGGGCGCGCACGGCAAGCGGCTCCAGGTCAACACCTGGACGGTCAACGACACCGCGGGCGCGGTGCGCGTGGACGGGTTCGGCGTGGACGGCATCATCACCAACAACCCGGACGTGGTGCGGGACGCGGTGGGCTGACGGGCGGCCTTCGACGAGGCCGGGGCCCGTTGTCAGACCCTGGCCGTAGCGTGGTCGGCATGGACAGCAACACGCAGTCGGTGGAGTGGGCCGTCGTCGGAAGCGACATCGGTCCGCTGCTGCTGGCCGCCACCGGTGAAGGACTTGTGACGGTTGTCTTCCACGCCACGACCGGGCGGCGGGACACGGCACTTCGACAGTTGAGGGGGCGGCTCGGCGCCGAGCCCGTCGAGGATCCGGCGGGCCGGCTGGCCGAGCCGATACGTCAGCTGGCGGCCTTCTTCGACGGCACCCTCCGGGAGTTCGAGCTGCCGCTGGACTGGTCGCTGTCGGGCGGCTTCAACCGGCAGGTGCTGCGCGAGCTGGCGGCCGGCGTTCCGTACGGCACGGTCGTCGGCTACGGCGATCTGGCCGATCGGGTGGGCAGTCCGGGCGCGGCCCAGGCGGTCGGCGCCGCGATGGGGTCCAACCCGCTTCCGATCGTGGTGCCGTGCCACCGGGTGGTGGAGAGCGGTGGCGGACTGGGAGGCTTCGGGGGCGGCCTGGAGACCAAGCGCCAACTGCTGGCGCTGGAAGGCGTGCTGCCCGCGCCGCTGTTCTGACGCGCCTCGGGCCCGCCACCTGCCCGGTCCGGATCGGCCCCGATCGGTCCCGGTCGGTCCCGGGTCGGCCGGCGACGTTTGCGGAGCCCCGTCCGGTGCCAGGGATGGGACATGCCTGACACGACACTGCTGCTGTCCCCCGAGGTGCGGGAGGCGCTCGACGCGCGCCGGCCCGTCGTCGCCCTGGAGTCGACGATCATCGCGCACGGTCTGCCGCGACCGCGCAATCTGGCCGTCGCCGAGGAACTGGAAGCGCTGGTACGGTCCGGCGGCGCCGTCCCCGCCACCGTCGCCGTACTGGACGGCCGGGCCCATGTGGGCCTGGACAAGGACCAGTTGGAGCGGGTCGCGGGAGACCCCTCCGTCCGGAAGCTGGGCCACCGCGATCTGGCGCCCGCCCTCGCCACGGGAGCCGGCGGTGCCACGACCGTGTCCGCGACGGCCTTCCTCGCCGCCCGCGCCGGGATCCGGGTCTTCGCGACCGGCGGCCTGGGTGGTGTCCACCGCGACTGGGTCCGGGCCCAGGACGAGTCGGCCGACCTGCGGCTGCTCGCCGAGACGCGGATCACGGTGGTGTGCGCGGGCGTGAAGTCGATCCTGGACGTACCGGCGACCCTGCAGCGCCTGGAGACCCTGGGCGTCGGCATCCTCGGTTACGGCACGGAGCACTTCCCCGGCTTCTACCTGACGTCGTCCGGCGAGCCCGTCGACTGGACGGTGCGCACCCCGGAGGAGGTCGCGGCGGTGATGGCCGCCCAGGACGCGCTCGGCGGGCCGGAGGCCGCGCTGATCGTCGCCAATCCCGTGCCGGAGGCGGAGCAGCTCGATCCGGAGCTGCACGACCGGGTGCTCGCCGAGGCTCTGACGGAGTGCAGGGAGCGGGGCATCGGCGGGCAGGCGGTCACGCCGTTCCTGCTGGGCGAGCTGATGCGACGGACCGGCGGCGCGTCCCTGGAGGCGAATCTGGCCGCCGTACGCGGCAACGTACGGCTGGCCGCGCTGATCGCGGCGGCGCGGTGAGCGGTGAGCACCCCGCCGGCGGCGACGCGGGCGCGCTGCTGATCGTCGGGGATGTCGTCACCGACGTGGTGGCCCGGCACCGTACGCCGCTGGCGCACGGCACGGACACGGCGGCCGAGATCCGCACCCTGCCGGGCGGCGCCGGAGCCAACGCGGCGTGCTGGGCCGTGTCCACAGGATGCGCGGACGTCCGGCTGCTCGGCCGGGTCGGCGCGGACGCCGCCGGATGGCACGAGGAGCGGCTGCTAGCGGCGGGCGTCCGCCCCCTGCTCGTCGTCGACGACGACGCGGCGACCGCCACCGTCGTCTCGCTGGTCGACGCCTCCGCCGAACGCACCTTCCTGACCGACAGCGGCGCCGTCCTGCGCCTGAGCGCCGCCGACTGGTCGGACTCGTTGCTCGACGGAGTGGGCCGGCTGCATATCTCCGGTTATCTCTTCTTCGCCGCCACGAGCCGTCAAGTGGTGCGCGCCGCACTGGAGTCGGCGCTGGGGCGGGGCGTCCCGGTGAGCGTCGATCCCGCGTCGGCGGGCTTCATCGCGCACCTCGGCGCCGAGGTGTTCCTGGCGGCGGCCGACGGTGTCCAGGTGCTCCTGCCGAACGCGGACGAGGCCCGGCTGCTCACCGGCGTCCCGGATGCCGAGAAGGCGGCGGCCGAGCTGAGCCGCCGGTTCCCGCTCGTCGTGGTGACGCTGGGACCGGACGGGGCGCTGGTGGCGGCGGACGGAGCGGTGACGGCGCGCGTTCCGGCCGAGCCCGCGCGGGCCGTCGATTCCACCGGGGCGGGCGACGCGTTCAACGGCGCCTTTCTCGCGGCCCTGCTGGCGGGCGCCGACCCGGTGACGGCCGCGGCCGCCGGCTGCCGCGCCGGCGCCCTGGCGGTCGCGCTGCCCGGCGGCCGGCCACCGGTGCCGTAACCGCACGCGGGCGCCGTTCAGCTCTGCCGGAGCGCCCAGGCGGGGTGCCGCGGATCGTCCGCCCGTACGAGCACGTCCACGGCCTCGGCCGGGCCGACCTCCCGCTCGTACCGCTCGAAGGCGGGCAGCGTCCACCGCTCGCCCTCGTCGGTGCGGCGGCGGAGCGCGGCCGGCGACAGCCGAAGATGCACCGTGAGGTCGAACGGGAACCAGTGGCCGAGCAGGAGCGGCCCGTGCACCAACAGCACACCGCCCGGCGGAAGTTCGACGCGCGCGCTGCGGGTGGCGCGGTCGGTCGCGGGGTCCCAGAGATCGGGCAGGACGCGGCCGGTTCCACCGGCTTCCACCGGCCCGAACACCTCCCGCCACAGCGCGCCCGTGTCGAACCAGCCGTCGTAGTACGAGTCGGGGTCGTGCCGCCCGTACTCGTACCGCAGCGACGCGGGCCGCAGGAAGCCACCGGTCCCGACGGAGAGCACCGAGCGGCCCCGGAGCCGCAGGGCGTCGGCGAGCGCTTCGGCCGGTACGCCGGGGTGCGCGGCGGGGGCGCCGTCCACGGCGATCCGCAGCCAGGGGCTGCCGTCGTCGGCCTTGGTCCGCATGGCGCGCTCCGCCAGCGCGTCGGTCAGCCGCTCCCAGGTGATCGCTTCGAGTCTCACCGTGCCATCTTGTCCTTGATCTCGTCCCCGAGCGCTTGCCCCCTGAGGCCTTGCCCCGATCGGCGATTCAGGACGAACCGGCCGCCGGGTCGTAGTCCTGGATACGGCGGCCGTGGCCGCGGTCCGTCAACGCCGCGAGCCGGGGGTGAAGTTCCTCGACGATCCCTGGGACGTCGAGCGTCAGAAGCCTGCGGTCGCGCATCAGGACCTTCCCGTCGACGATCGTGGTCAGTACGTCGGCGGAGCGGGCGCTGAGGACGAGCGTCGCGGCGTGGTCGTGGACCGGCTGGGTGTGCGGTCCCGTCAGGTCCACCAGGATCAGATCGGCGCGCCGTCCCGGGGCGAGGGCGCCGATCCGGTCGCCGAGGCCGACCGCGCGGGCGCTCTGGGTGGTGGCGTGATGGAGCGCCTGACGGGCGGTCAGCCAGGCGGGGTCGCGCTCCGTCGACTTCTGGGTCAGTGCGGTGAGCGTCATGCTCTCCCAGACGTCGAGGGTGTTGTTCGACGCCGCCCCGTCCGTCGCCAGGCCGACGGGCACGCCGATCGAGGCCAGCGCGCGCAGCGGTGTCGTGTCCCAGCCGAACTTGAGGTAGCCCTTGGGCGCGGTGGCGAACGCGACGCGCCCCGTGCGGCGCCCGAGTACGGCGAGGTCGTCGTGGGCCGGGCCGGTGCCGTGGGCCAGGCCGGTGCCGTGGGCGACGAGCAGATCGACGTCGAGCAGTCCGGCGCGGTGCAGGGTCTCGATGGGTGTGCGGCCGGTCGCGGCGATGCTCGCTGCCGTCTGCTCCTTGTTCTCCGCAGCGTGGATGTGCACCAACAGGCCGTTTTCGCGGGCGAGTTCGGCGGTCGCGGCCAGATCGGCGTCGTTCACCGTGTACGGGGCGTGCGGCGCCAGTGACGTGGTGATCCGCCCGCCGGCGGCGCCCCGCAGCCGCAGCGCGAAGTCGAGAGAGCGCTCCCGGCCGGCGGCGCCCTCGCTGGAGAAGTAACCCCAGCCGAGGTTGGCCCGCAGCCCGCTCACCTCGGTGGCGGCGGCGACCTTGTCCATGGCGAAGTAGTGGTCGGCGAAGGTGGTGACACCACCACGGATCATCTCGGCGCAGGCGAGGAGGGCGCCGAGTTCGACGTCCCGGTCGGTGAGATTGGTTTCGATGGGCCAGATCCAGTCGTTGAACCACTCCTCGATCGGCAGGTCCTCGGCGATACCGCGCAGGGCCACCATCGGTGTGTGCGTATGGCAGTTGATCAGTCCGGGCATGGCGAGCAGGCCGCGCGCGTCGATGCGTTCGACCGCGGGCAGATCGGCGACGGCCTCCGGGGTGGTGATCGACTCGATGACGCCGTCGCGTACGACGATCGCGCTGTTGTCGACGAAGCCGATGCCGGCCGCGGCGCCGGCGGTGGCGCCGCTCCCGTCCTCGTCGTGCGTCAGCGTGGTGCAGCCCGTGATGACGAGATCGGCGGGGCGGCTCTGGGGAGCGGTGGTCATCGGAGCAACGTACTGCGCGCGAGGGCGGCGGGCATGCGCTCGTGCGGGTGGTTTCCGGCCGGGGACCCTGTTCCGGCGGGGTCGTGCGGCGCGTGCTTGCCAGGGTGAGTGCGCACGTGACAGCCCTCCGTGCGGACCACCCCAGGGAGAGCGCCCCCATGCCGACCGCCCCGAAGACACCCCAGATCCCCCTCCGCCCGCGCGCGCCACGCTCCCCCAGGCAGCGCGTGTGGATCGCCGTCGCCGGTGCCGCCGTCGCCGTACTGGCCGTCGGTGCGCCCGCCGCGTACGCGACGCTCGACAGCGAACAGCGGCCCGCCGAGACCCGCCGCGGTGCGGCCTACGTCGAGACGCGGCTCTTCTTCGGAACGGAACGGCCCGACGGCGGACCGGATGTGACGGATCGTCAATTCATGGCGTTCGTCGACCGGCAGGTCACACCGGAGTTCCCGTCCGGCCTGACGATCCAGGAGGGTCGCGGCCAGTGGCGGGACTCCAACGGCGTGATCGAACGGGAGCGTTCCTACGAGCTGATCCTGCTGTACCCGGCCTCGGAGGCGGCGTCGCGCGACGCGCGCATCGAACGGATCCGGGAGGCGTACGAACGCGCGCACGCCCAGGACTCCGTGGCGAGGCTGGACGAGCGGACGCTCGCCGACTTCTGAGCGCGCCAATGGGGTACGGGAGCGCGCGGGGGTCGTAAACGGCGCCCGCAGCGGGCATTTCTTACCCATGACGGTTCGCGAACGCCCCCTGCTTCTCCTCGACGTCGACGGCCCCCTCAACCCGTACGCCGCGCGGCTGCCCCGGCCGCGCGGCTACACCACGCACCATCTGCACCCGTCGAGCTGGCTCTCCCGCCAGACGCCGGGATCCCGGCCCCACAGACGCGGGCTGCGGGTACGGCTCAACCCGGCCCACGGCCCGATACTCACCGGGCTGCCCTTCGAACTGGCCTGGGCCACCACCTGGATGCACGAGGCCAACACCATGATCGCGCCGGCCGTCGGGCTGCCGACGGATCTGCCGGTGATCGAGTGGCCCGAACTCTTCGCGACGGATCCCGACGGCCTCTACTGGAAGACACGTCCCCTGGTGGAGTGGGCGGACGGCCGCCCCTTCGCCTGGGTGGACGACATGATCACCGACCTGGACACGACGTATGTCGCGACCCACCACGACGGGCCCGCGCTGCTGTTGCGGATCCATCCGCGACGGGGGCTGCGGGAGCGGGACTTCGCGACGCTGGTGCGCTGGGCGGAGTTGCTCTGACGGCGCTCCGGCAGCGCTGACCGCACTCGGACCGCGCCCTGACCACGCTCCGCTGAGAGGCGTTCACGGCTTGTCGTGTGCAACGCTGTAAAAGCCTCCGGCCGACGGGAGTTGGAGCTCCGTCGCAGCGCCCCGCACACCCACCGGAAGGCACCGTTCCACCTGGTTCGAATCCCTCCCGACCAGGCGAATCGAGTCCCGCGCCAATTCCGTTCGACCATTGGCATGGACCTGCCCACGATCCTTGGATACGCTCCGGCCGGGGCGGATGAGAGCGCTCTCACTCGCCCGCTGTTCCACTGTTCCATCCCCACGATCGCCGGAACAACCGAAGGGCGAATGCCGTGAGACGCAAGACAGTTGTACGCACCGGCCTGTCCGCACTCCTCCTCGTCGGTACGTGGGCGACGGCCGGGCTCGCGCCCGCGTCGGCCGCTGCTCCCGACTCCTCATCGGCCCCGACATCGATGTCAGCATCGGCATCCGCATCGAAGGCGGCGGCGTCCGATGGCCTGCTCACCGCCATGCAGAAGGAATTCGGTCTGACGAAGAGTCAGGCCGTCGCCCGGCTCGCCGCCGAGAAGACGGCGACCGCCGTCGACACCAAGGCGCAGCGCGTGGCGGGAGCGTCGTACGGCGGCTCCTGGTTCAGCGCCGCCGACAACAAACTGACCGTCGCACTCACCGACGGAAGCAAGGCAGCCGCCGTGCGCGCGACAGGCGCCACGGTCAAGCTCGTGAAGCACAGCGAGAAGGCGCTCGACGCGACCATGAAGCGGATCGACGCGCTCTCCGCGCCGGCCGGCGTCAGCAGTTGGCGTGTCGACCCGAAGACCAACCGGGTCGTGGTGAACGTCCTCGCGTCGAAGAGCGACAGCAAGGCCGTCACCGCCTTCGTCGCCAAGGCCAGGAAGACCGGTCCGGTGACCGTGGCGGAGACGACCCACGCTCCCACCACCACCGCCGCCGGGACCGTCGGCGGAGACCCGTACTACACGGGCAACGTCCGCTGTTCCATCGGCTTCTCCGTGCACGGCGGCTTCGTCACCGCCGGCCACTGCGGCCCGCGGGGCCAGTCGGTGCGCGGCTGGGACAACTCCGCCATCGGCAACTTCCAGGGATCGTCCTTTCCCGGCAACGACTACGCGTGGGTGAACGTCGCCAATGGCTGGTGGACCGTGCCCGTCGTCCTCGGCTGGGGCACCGTGTCGGACCAGCTGGTACGCGGTTCGAACGAAGCCCCCAACGGCGCGTCGATCTGCCGCTCCGGCTCCACGACGCACTGGCGCTGCGGCAACGTCCTGGCCAAGAACGTGACGGTCAACTACGCACAGGGCGCCGTCCACCAGATGGTCCAGACGAGTGCCTGCGCGGAGGGCGGCGACTCGGGCGGCTCGTTCATCAGCGGCGACCAGGCACAGGGCGTGACGTCCGGCGCCTCGGGCAACTGCACCAGCGGCGGGCAGAGCTTCTACCAGCCCATCAACGAGATCCTCAGCACGTACGGGCTGACGCTGCACACCGCCTGAGTCAGGGCATCAGGTGAAGCCCGTCGACGCACGGGAACGCGTCCGCCTCGCCATCAAGGGGACGCTGCACCGCGACGCGGCGGGCTTCACCCTCGGGGCTCGGCAAACCCGTTGTGCGGAGGGGGCGTTGGTGAGACCGCGCCCCTTCCGTGGTCCCTCTTCCGGTCGACAGATGACCAGTTGCAGCATGGCAGCGGCTCACCACACTCCGTAAGATGGCCGGCGTCAGATCACTGATACCGCCTATCAGGAGGCAGACGTGGCCCGTGTGTGGGAGGCCGATCCGTCGGCACTGTTCCATCGGCGATTAGGGAAGTCGCCGCAGGAACTGGGAGTCACCGAGGACAGGGACGGCTGCCCGGACATCTGGGAGCTGGACAACGGGGATATCGCCGTCATCGGCCGCGATCTGACGGAGGTCTACGGCCCGTCGCTCCCGGCGGACGCCACGATCGCCAAGGGCGAGCGGTTGGTCGTCATTCCGGGAAGCGTGCTCCGCGCGGCGAAGGCAGACATCGCCGATGCTTGATCGCACCGCCCTCACGCTCGACCGTGCGCGAGGAGACCGGCTCGCGACCGACGCCTACCGGCAGGACTTCCGGCAGCGCGACGGGAACGTCATCGGCCGTGACAGCTGGAAGTTCGAACGTCTCCAGCACTTCGAGGAGCAGTCCTCACCCAGCTGGGAGGCCTTCCGGCGCGGGGACTGGCAAACGGCGCTTCAGCTACTCAAGTCCAGGCGTGACCGGTGGGAGAAGATCGCCCGGGAAGACAGGGAACGGGGCAGCGTATTCCATCGCGTACGTGTCGTCGACGAGCCGCTGACGCCGTATCTGCAATGGGAGTTGCACGCGCTGCGGGTGCAGGGGGAGAGTGGCACGCCCGTCCGGGTTGTCGGCGCGGAGAAGGTACGACCGCTGGAGATCGCGGGCCTGTTGCCAGAGGTTGTCACTCTGGGGGGCCAAGTGCTCTACGAGGTTCTCTACACGGAATCGGGACTTCTAGACGGGGCGGTGCGCTTCGAGGATTCCGGTCCGATCGGGAACTGGGAAGCCTTCGTCCACGGGCTGTACGAGGACGGTGAGGACATCGTCTCCTACGTCGATCGCCACGTGGCACAGCTGCCCGCCCCTCCGATGAGAGCGGAGTGAGGCATCGGCAGCGACAGTGGTGGAGAGAACCCGGGCGGGACCCATTCGGACCTGTCGGGTTCCTCGCGTGACGTGGTGCAGGCGGGCCAGGTCAGTGGCGGTGTCCATTTTCATGACCACGGTGGCGGTGAGCGAAACCGCGCGCATCCGACGCCACGTCAACTACCCGGCAACATGCGGCACTTCGTCAACCGCACCGCCGAACTCGGGCAGCTCGACGCGACGCTGAGCGGTGACCGGGATCGTTCTGTCGTTCCCGTGTTCGTGATCGCCGGGACGGCCGGGGCGGGCAAGACCTCGCTCGCTCTGCGCTGGGCGCACCGGGTGCGGGACCACTACCCCGACGGCCATCTCTACGTGAATCTCCGGGGTTACGATCCGGGAGAGCCACTCACCGCACGGGATGTGCTGCCACGGTTCCTGATCGCGCTCGGGCTTCCCGCCGCCGCGGTTCCCACCGACACCGATGCCGCTGCCGCGCTGTACCGATCCGTCCTGGCCGACCGCAGGATACTCATCCTGCTGGACAACGCGGCCACCGTCGCCCAGGTCCGACCCCTCCTGCCCGGCAATGCCCGCTGCCTGACCGTGGTCACCAGCCGGGGGCGCCTGTCCGGACTCGCCGTCCGAGACGGCGCGTACCGTCTGACCCTCGGCACACTCGCCGAGCCGGAAGCCGTCGCTCTGCTGCGTACGGTGACAGCCGACCATCGCGTCGACGACGAGGACGAACTGGTCGAGCTCGCCCGCATGTGCGCTCATCTGCCGCTCGCTCTGCGGATCGCGGCCGAACGGGCTGCCGACCGTCCGTACATGCGCCTGGAGGAGCTGATCGCTGATCTGCGTGACGAATCAGCGTTGTGGGACGCCCTGAGTACGGGAGACGAAGAAGAGGCCGAGGCCGTGCGCGCCGTATTCGCCTGGTCCTACCGGGCGCTGCCCCAGGATGCCGCGCGTCTGTTCCGCCTTCTGGGCCTGCATCCGGGCCCGGAGTTCGGCGTCGGCGCGGCAGCGGCCCTGGCGGGGCTCAGTGTCCGACGGACACGGCAACTGCTGGACGTACTGGCGGGCGCGCATCTGCTGATACAGAAAGCACCGGACCGTTTCGAGTTCCATGATCTGCTCCGCGCCTACGCCGGGGACGAGGCCCAGCGGGAGGAGTCACCCGAGAACCGGTCGGCGGCACTTCGCCGGGCCCTCGACTGGTACGTGCACACCGCTGACGCGGCGCAGAGTTGGATCGTGCCCGCCGAGGAGCATCTCCCGATCGATCCGCCGGACACCGACGTGACACCGCTGTCCTTCGCGGACTACGACCAGGCCGTGGACTGGGCCGAGCGCGAGAACGCCAACTTCCTGCCCGCGGTCCGGGCAGCGGAGAAGACGGGGCTCGACCGGTACGCATGGCAGTTGTCCGCGGTGCTGTGGAACGCCAAAGCGCCGTCCTCCCTCACCACGGACTGGCTGGCCATCGGTGAGATCGGTCTGGCAGCCGCGCGACGCTTGAACGAACGGCGCGCGGTCGCCGGGCTCCTTGAGAAACATGGATTCGGATTCACCAAACTCAATCGGCCGGCCGACAGTCTCGACTGCCATCAAGAGGCGCTGACGATCCGGCGGGAGTTGGGCGACCGGGGCGGCGAAGCCGCCTCCCTCAACGCCCTCGGACTCGTTCATCTGCGTCGGCGGGAGCTGGAAGCCGCGCAGGTACGGCTTGAGGAAGCCTCCTCCCTCTTCGGGGAGTTGGGCGAGACCCACTGGCAGAGCGTCGCCGTCGCCAACCTCGCGTTGGTGCACCACCAGGCCGGGCGGCTCACGGAAGCGTTCGCCAGTGTCCACCTGGCGCTGACGGCTCACCGCGAGGAGGAGAGCGCGCGCAGCGTGGGCAACGCTCTCTGGCTGCTGAGCTTGATCCATCTCGACCGCGGGGAACGTGAGGAGTCGCGGCACGCCGCCCAGGAGGCGGTGCGGATCGCACTGGATCTGCGAAGCCATGTGATGGAGGGGAACTGGCTGCTTGCTCTGGGGGACGCGGAGCTGGCCCTCGGCCACTTCGGCGATGCGCTCACCGCTTACCACCGGTCCGCGACGCTGCACCGTCGGCTCGGCGACAGGAGCCGTGAAGCACGCGCCTGGCTGGGCGTTGGAGAGACGTACCTCGGGCTCGATCGTGCGGAGGAGGCGGCCGGCTTCTGTCGCAGAGCCCTGGCGGCTCACCGTGGACTCGGCGACGTGTGGCACGAAGCGGTGGCCCTCGACGGCCTCGCGGGCGCCTTGTGCGGTGAGGATCCGGAGGCGGCGCGGCGGCTGTGGGTGGAGTGCGCGCGACTCCTTGCCCGGTACGACGATCCTCGCGCACGTGACATGCGCGAAAGCGTGGAGGGGCGGCTCGGCGGCCTCGGCGATTCAGCTGCACACAGCGGCCCTTGACGGAACGTCAGACGTCCCAGGCTCAATTGTGCGAGCCACCGCCACCCAGGTCCACTCTGCCGATCGAGCCCGTCTGGACAACGGTGCCGTGCACCACGCCGCCGCTGATGGTGTTGTGCACGGTGGTTACCTGCCGTGTCGCGGGTGTGGCGGGTGCCAACTCGTCCAGCAGGGCGCGGAGTTCGGCCGCCGCCGCCGGGTCGGCGGCGAGGGTGCGGCGTAGGCGGGCGCGCCATTCGGCGTGGACGTCGGCCATCAGTTGGTCGTCCTCGTCCCGCTGGGCCGCGACCAGTTCGGCGCGGCCCGTCTCCAGGTCCTCCTCGACCGAGTCAGGGGTGGCCGAGCCCCGGCCCGCGAAGAACGCCGTCACCCGGTCGCGGGCCGCGGTCCAGCCGTCCGTCGCCATCTGCTGGACGAGGGCTGTCGCCCCCGCGCTCGCCAATGCCACCAATTCGGCTTCCACCGCTCCCCCTTGATCCGTGGATGGTCACGGATACGAGCGTACCGGTTACCGTCCGATGAGGGCCGTGAGCGCGCCCACGGGGTCGGTGTCGGGGGTGCCGCGGGGCCACCAGTCCTCGCGGTCGCGGTCCGACTCGTAGCCGTACCAGAGTCCGTCGCGGCCGAAGCGGAGCTGGAGCGAGGGCTCGGAGAGGCGGTTGCGCCAGGGGCGGAAGTGCGGGAAGTCGGCCGCTACGAGCGCGGGGCGGGCGCGGTCGAACGGTCCGGCGGGTGGGTCCCAGGGCTCCTCCAGGACGGCCAGCCCCGCGAGGCCCCCCTGGCGCCAGGCTGCGACGGCGCGGGCCAGGTCCATGGGGCTGTGGTCGGTGCCCGCCGCGAGGTCGCGGTAGAGGGCGCGGGTGGAGGCGGTGAGTCCGGAGCCGGGGTGGGCGGCGGCCAGGCGTACGGCGTCCTGCCAGGGGGTGAGGCCGGCGACAGGGTCGATGCCGGTCGCCAGGAAGGTGTGCGCGCGGGCCGCCGCCTCGGTCGCGAGCAGGTCGAGCGCCAGCGGGTCGGGGGCGCCCGGTGTGTGCGGATAGACCGGCGGGCGGCCGGGGTTGGCGGGCAGCGGGAACGGGGGCGGCAGGGTGCGCCGCTGGTGTGAGGTGACCGCCGTGGCCGCGTCGACCGTGGGCATGGGCGGTGCGGCCGTGGTGCGTTCGACGGCGGAGCGGGTGGCATTGCGGCGGGTCAGGTCGGCGAGGATCTCGTGCTCGCCGCGTCCGCGCATCAGGAACAGCACGAACGGGTCCTCGTCGAGCAGCCGCGCCGTCTGGTAGCAGAGCGCCGCCGCGTGCTTGCACGGGAACCCGTCGTCGGGGCAGGAGCAGTCGGGCGTCAGATCACCCGCCGTCGGCAGCAGGTCCGCCGAGGCGGCGAGCGCGTGCGGCATGTCCTTGTCGAGGAGGGCGGCGATGTGGTCGGGGCGGGCCGCGGCGGCGTCCATGAGGTCTTCCCAGTCGGCGTCGCCGAGGGTGCGCAGACGGATCTCCGTGCGGTACGGGCGCGGCCTGGAGCCGTGCACGTACGCCATGACGCGGCCCGGCGTGACCGTGATCGCGTCCACATGCCCGCCACCCGCGTAGGCGCGCCCGCGTCGCAGCCGGGCCGGGTCCAGCGCGGCGTCCTCCATGGACTCCACCCAGGCGTTGCCCCACCAACTGGTGGCGAAGTCCCCGTCGCCCGCCGGGCCGGGCCGGGGCGGCAGCGCGGGGAACGTACGGCGGCGGTCGTCGTGCCGAGGGGCGCGCGGTGCGGTCATGACGGCCTCCGAAGCGAGACCAGATCGGCCAGTTCACGGTCGGTCAGCTCGGTGAGGGCTCCCTCGCCCGAGCCCAGTACGGCGTCGGCCAGGGCACGCTTGGCGGCGAGCATCTCGGCGATACGGTCCTCGACGGTGCCCTCCGCGATCAGCCGGTGGACCTGCACGGGCTGGGTCTGGCCGATGCGGTAGGCGCGGTCCGTGGCCTGCTCCTCGACGGCCGGATTCCACCAGCGGTCGTAGTGCACGACATGGCCGGCCCGGGTGAGGTTGAGGCCGGTGCCGGCGGCCTTGAGCGACAGCAGGAAGACGGGGGTCTCGCCGGACTGGAACCGGTCCACCATCCGCTCGCGCTCCGCGACGGGCGTGCCGCCGTGCAGGAGTTGGGACGGGATCGCCCGGGAGGTGAGGTGCGCGGAGAGGAGCCGCGCCATCGACACGTACTGCGTGAAGACCAGGACCGAGCCGTCCTCGGTCAGGATCGTGTCGAGCAGCTCGTCCAGGAGGGCGAGCTTCCCGGACCGGCCGGTGAGCCGGGCCTGCTCCTCCTTCAGATACTGCGCCGGGTGGTTGCAGATCTGTTTGAGCGCGGTGAGCAGCTTCATGACCAGTCCGCGCCGGGCGATGCCTTCCGCGCTCTCGATGGCGGCCATCGTCTCCCGGACGACGGCCTCGTACAGGGAGGCCTGTTCGCGGGTGAGCGGCACCGGGTGGTCGCTCTCCGTCTTCGGCGGCAGCTCGGGCACGATGCCGGGGTCGGACTTCTTGCGGCGCAGCAGGAAGGGGCGGACCAGCCGGGAGAGCCGCTCCACCGCCTCGTCGCTCGCGGTGGTGCCCGCCGACCCCGCGTGTTCCACGTTCTCCACGATGCGCGCGTGGCGGGCGCGGAAGGACTTGAGCGGGCCGAGGAGGCCGGGGGTCGTCCAGTCGAGGAGCGCCCACAGCTCGGAGAGGTTGTTCTCCACGGGGGTGCCGGTCAGCGCGACGCGGGCGGGCGACGGGATCGTGCGCAGGGCCTTGGCGGTGGACGAGAACGGGTTCTTGACGTGCTGGGCCTCGTCGGCGACGACCATCCCCCAGGTGTGCGCGGCCAGTTCGGGCGCGCTGCCGCGCATCGTCCCGTACGTGGTGAGGACGAAACCGTCCGTCACCCCGTCCAGCGTGCGGCCGGAGCCGTGGAAGCGGTGGACCGGGACGCCGGGTGCGAAGCGGGTGATCTCCCGCTGCCAGTTGCCGAGGAGGGAGGCCGGGCAGACGACGAGGGTCGGGACCGGGCGGGCGCGGTGCAGATGGAGAGCGATGACGGTGATCGTCTTGCCGAGGCCCATGTCGTCGGCGAGGCAGCCGCCGAGGCCGAGCGAGGTCATCAGGTCGAGCCAGGCCAGCCCGCGCAGTTGGTAGTCGCGCAGGGTGGCGTCCAGGGCGGCGGGCTGCGGGACGGCCGCCGGCCCGTGGACGAGCCGGTCGCGGAGGACCGCCAGCGCGCCGGTCGGGACCGCCTCGACCGTCTCGCCGTCCACCTCGGCCGAGCCGGTGAGGGCGACGGCCAGCGCGTCGACCGGGTCGAGCAGACCCAGCTCCCGTTTGCGCGCTTTCCGTACGAGGTCGGGGTCGATCACCACCCACTGGTCGCGCAGCCGCACGATCGGCCGGTGCGACTCGGCGAGCGCGTCCATCTCGGCCTCGCTGAGCGGGTCGCCGTCGAGCGCCAACTGCCAGTTGAACTTGAGCAGTTCGTTGCTGTCGAAGAAGGGCGTACCGTCCGTGGCCGAGCCGGGCGCGGGGCGTACGACGGCGGCGGCCGAGAGCGTACGGGCCAGCTCCCTCGGCCAGTGGACGGCCACCCCGGCGGCGGCGAGGCTCGCGGCTCCGGGACCGAGCAGTTCGTACAGCTCGTCCTCGGAGAGCGGCAGCGCGGCGGGGACGTCGTACTCCAGCAGCCGGGCGAGCGGCGGCCAGACACGGGCGGCGCGGCGCAGCGCGAGCAGGGCGTCGATCCGGGCGCGCGGTCCGAAGAGGTCGTCGCCGTCGCCCGCCCAGAGCCGGGCCGCGTCCATGACGAGCGTCGGGTCGGCGAGGCTGTGGATCTGGACGAGGGCGGCGCCCGCGCGCCGCTCCACACCGCTCTCCTCCGGGGTCTCCTGGGTGGACGAGGAGTCGAACAGCTCGTACGCCGACAGGTCGAGGCGCAGCGAGACGCGCACCCCGGCGTCCATCCCGGCCGCCGCCTCGGCGGCCCACGAGCGGGCACCGGGCAGATGCTGCGCGGTGCGCGCGGCGAAGGGCGCGCCCGCGGCGAACGCGGCTGCGGGTGTACGGGGCAGGGCGTCGGCGACCGCGTCGAGGAAGGCCCGCACCAGCGCTTCGGGCTCGGGCAGCCGCAGCGGGAGCAGATCGGGGAGCGGGACGGCGTGGGCCTCGTAGGGCATGGCGGCCGCGACGGCCCGCAGCTGGGCGATGTCGTCCGCGTCGAGCGGCCCGGCCCGCCAGGCGTCGTGGTCGGAGGCGGTGAGGCCGGGCAGCAGCCTGCCCCGGGCCGACAGATGCAGCGCGTGCAGGGCCGCGGCGCCCCAGCAGGCGGCGGAGGGATGGGCCGCGGGATCGGAGCGGGCGCGGACCAGCAGGGGCACGGCGTCGGCGACGGGCACGAGGACGGCGGGCACGAGGCGCGTACGGACGCCGGCGCCCTGGTCGTCCTGATCGTCCTGGTCGGCGGGGTCTCCCCGGCCGCCCGGGGCCACGACCGTGAGGTCACTCATGGTGCGGCCGCTCGTGGTGACCTCGCTCGTGGGGTGGCCACCGCTCATGGAGACGTCGCTCGTGCCAAGACCAGCCGCGAGGGGCGGCTCCCCCTCCGGGGCCCAGAACGCCACACGCCCGTCACGCGGCAGACCGGCGGGCAGGAAGACCGCGGCACAGCGCGCCAGCGGCGTCGCGTCGTTCGACACGTGTCGCGTCATCGTCACCGACTCCCTCCGCCCGGGTCGCTTACCTGCGAGATCTCGTTACCCGGCGAGTCTAGGCGGGGGGTCTGACAGTGCCCCCGTCATGCCTGAAGGCCGCATCCCCTCAAGGCTTGAGGATGCGGTCTTCAGGCGCGACGGAGCGGGTGACCATGGAACAGACCCGGCGGGGATCAGACCCGGCGGCGCACCAGGGCGACCAGTTCCACGGTCTTCTGCCGCCGCACCCACGCGACCACGGCGAAGAGGGCCAGGAAGATCACCGGCGTCAGCGCGTTCTCACCGTCGAAGACGGTCATCTGGGTGATGAAGGCGCCGATCATCAGACCGATGAGCGCGATCGCCGACACCCCCGAGAGGATCGGGATCAGCAGCGCGACGGCCCCCGCCAGCTCAAGGGCGCCCGTGAGATACATGAACCAGTCGCCGAAGCCGATCGCGTCGAACGTCTCGGCCGCCGACGAGTGACCGACGAGTTTCGGCCCCGCGCTCGGGATCGCCATGAACAGCGCCAGGACGATCTGGAGCGTACGGACCGTGATGTCCGTACGGCGCGAGGGCCCGGCCTGAACGGTGGCTGTGGTGGAAGGGGAAACAGCAGCGGATGCGGTCGGCACGGTGGTGGACGTAGCCTCGGACATTGGGGGTCTCCTCCGTTGTGCACGTGGTGTGCTTTCAAAGAGGTAGACACCCGCCCCGCCCGGAACTCATCGCTCTCCGGGCGACCGGATCGACGAATCTCCGTCGGGAGGTGCGATGCCATGCGCACCGGAAGTGAACCCGTCACCGCGCGCAGCCCACTGCGGATGCGCTGGTGGCTGAGCGTCTGGGGCCTGGTCTGGGCCACCTTCGGCACGATCGCCTTCGCGGTCGTCGACCGGCCGGGCTGGGCGATCGCCTGTGGGGTGCTGCTGTTGATCGTCGCCACGGACTTCGTGCTGGTCGTCCGCCATATGCGGCAGGGATCGCGCTTCCAGCCGGGGCGTGACGTACCGCCGTACGAAGATCGCACCCCTCGGAACGGCAACGGTGGAGGAAGAGGGAGCGACGTCAGCCGTCGGAGTCGAAACGCGCGGCCTTGAGGTATTCGGGCTTGGGGTCGAGCGCCGCCGCCAGTCTGAAGTGCTTCGTCGCCTGCTCGGGCCGTCCCGCCCGCTCGTACGTACGGGCCAGTGCGAAGTGCGCGAACGCGTTGTCCGGCTCACGCTCCAGGACCAGCTCGAACTCCAGCTCCGCGGGCCGCAGTTGGGCGGCCGCGAAGAACGCGCGGGCGCGCAGCAGCCTGGCGGCCGTGTTCTCGGGATGCGCCGCGATCACCGAGTCCAGCAGCTTGACCGCGCCGCGCGGGTCGCGCGCGGCCAGCAGCTGCTCCGCCGCGCGAAAGTCGATGACGTGGGTCTCCGGGCTCTCGGGCACGGTCGGATCCTTCCCCTCGGTCGGCGCTTTCAACGTCGCACAGATTGCCGGTATTCCAAAGCGGTTGGGCGGAGCGCGTCACCCGTCGGCTGCGGCCCGCGTCCACGTCGGTGGCGGAGCGCGTCACGCGTCGGCTGCCGCCCGCTCGACCAGCCGCTCCCAGACCGCGCGGACCTGCGGCTCCAGCTTCTCCAGCGGTCCGTCGTTGTCGATGACCAGATCGGCGGACGCGGTGCGCCGCTCGCGGGTGGCCTGGGCCGCCATCCGCGACCTGGCCTCGGACTCCGCCATGCCACGCACCCTTACGAGCCGGTCGAGCTGAGTCTCGGGCGACGCGTCCACGACGACGACCATGTCGTAGAGCCCGGTCAGCCCGTTCTCCACGAGGAGTGGCACGTCGTGGACGACGATGTCGTCCGCCCCCGCCCTGCTCTCCAGCTCCAGCGAACGTGCGCTGACCAGGGGATGGACGATGGCGTTGAGCGTCGCGAGCTTGTCGCTGTCGGAGAAGACGAGCGAGCCGAGCTTCGGCCGGTCGAGCCGCCCGTCGGCGGTGAGGACGCCCGGCCCGAAAGCGTCGACAACGGCGTCGAGCCCGGGAGTCCCGGGCTCGACGACCTCTCTGGCGATCTTGTCAGCGTCCACCAGCACCGCTCCGTAACTCACGAGCAGTCGGGACACTTCACTCTTTCCGGCACCGATACCGCCGGTCAGGCCCACTTTCAGCATGTCTCGCAGCTTAGAGCGTGGACGGGGCGTCTTACGAGACACCCGGACGCCTGACCCGACCAACGCCCCGCGCCCGCAGGTCTTACGCGTCGCCCTCCCGCTCGGCGAGGAACTTCTCGAACTCGCGCCCGATCTCGTCCGCCGACGGAAGCTCCACCGGCTCCGCCACCAGATTGCCCCTGCTCTCGGCGCCGGCCACCGCGTCGTACTGATGCTCAAGGCCCTGCACCATCGTCACCAGCTCCTCGTCCCCCTCGCTCAGCTGGCGCTCGATCTCGGTCTGGGTGCGCTGCGCTTCCGTACGGAGGGCGTGCGCGACGCCCGGCAGGACGAGTCCCGTCGCCGCCGTGATCGCCTCCAGCGCGGTCAGCGCCGCGTCCGGATACGAGGACCGCGCCACGTAGTGCGGGACGTGCGCGGCCACGCCGAGTACGTCGTGTCCCGTCTCCATCAGCCGGTACTCGACGAGCGCCTCGGCGCTGCCGGGCACCTGTGCCTCGTCGAAGGGGCTGCGGTGGCCCGGCATCAGGTCGGTGCGGTTGCCGTGCGGGGTGATGCCGACCGGGCGCGTGTGCGGCACACCCATGGGGATGCCGTGGAAGTTCACCGCCAGCCGTACACCGAGGCGCTCGACGACCTGACGCACGGCCGCCGCGAAACGCTCCCACTCGACGTCGGGCTCGGGCCCCGACAGCAGCAGGAACGGGGCGCCCGTGGCGTCCTGGACGAGCCGCACCTCCAGCGTCGGCGTCTCGTAGCTGGACCAGCGGTCGCGCCGGAAGGTCAGCAAGGGGCGGCGGGCGCGGTAGTCGACCAGCCTGTCGTGGTCGAAGCGCGCCACCACCTGGTTCGGCAGCGATTCGAGCAGGTTCTCGACGATCTGGTCGCCGGTCTCACCCGCGTCGATGTAGCCCTCGAAGTGGTAGAGCATGACAAGGCCCGCGGACTCCTGCGCGAGCGCCATGTCGACGACTGCCAGGCCCTTGGGCTCCCACTCGTACAAATCCTGCGGATCAAGCACGATTACCGGTCCTCCTCGTGTTCCTCAGGAAGAACGCACCTCCGGGCGTGAGCATTCCCCGCCCGCGCGTCCCGCATCCGGTGGTCGTGACTCCGGCATCGGCGGTGCGAGAAGCAAGAGGCCGACCGCGTACGGCACTTGGCGCCGTGGCTCGGCGCACCCACCCGGCGCGGGCACGCGGAGGCCCCGGGCATGACGTAAGGCCCGCCCCCCGAGGGGAACGGGCCTTACGTCATGCTCTCTGGCGACCGACTACGGAGTCAGAGCGTCAGCTCTGGCCACCGGCCAGCTTCTCGCGCAGCGCGGCCAGGGCCTCGTCCGACGCCAGGGCGCCGGAGTTGTCCTGGGACTCCGAGGAGTACGAACCGCCGCCGCCACCGCCACCGCTGCCACCGGAGGCCGCGGGAGCCGCGCCGGCCGGGGCGGCAGCGCCCTCGGCAGCAGCGGCCTCGTCGGCCTCGCGGGACTTGATGACCTGAGCCTGGTGCTGCTCGAAGCGGGTCTGCGCCTCGGCGTACTGGGTCTCCCACACCTCGCGCTGAGCCTCGAAGCCCTCGAGCCAGTCGTTGGTCTCGGGGTCGAAGCCCTCGGGGTAGATGTAGTTGCCCTGGTCGTCGTACGACGCAGCCATGCCGTACAGCGTCGGGTCGAACTCGACCGAGGCCGGGTCGCCACCGAACGCCTCGTTGGCCTGCTTCAGCGAGAGGCTGATGCGACGGCGCTCGAGGTCGATGTCGATGACCTTGACGAAGATCTCGTCGTTGACCTGGACGACCTGCTCCGGGATCTCCACGTGGCGCTCGGCCAGCTCGGAGATGTGGACCAGACCCTCGATGCCCTCGTCGACGCGGACGAACGCGCCGAACGGAACGAGCTTGGTGACCTTGCCGGGAACGACCTGGCCGATCTGGTGCGTCCGGGCGAACTGCTGCCACGGGTCTTCCTGCGTCGCCTTGAGCGACAGGGAGACACGCTCGCGGTCCATGTCCACGTCGAGAACCTCGACGGTGACTTCCTGGCCGACCTCGACAACCTCGGAGGGGTGGTCGATGTGCTTCCAGGAGAGCTCGGAGACGTGCACGAGACCGTCGACACCGCCGAGGTCCACGAACGCACCGAAGTTGACGATCGAGGAAACGACGCCGGAGCGGACCTGGCCCTTCTGCAGGGTCGTGAGGAAGGTCTGGCGAACCTCGCTCTGCGTCTGCTCGAGCCAGGCACGGCGGGACAGGACCACGTTGTTGCGGTTCTTGTCCAGCTCGATGATCTTGGCTTCGAGCTCCTTGCCCACGTAGGGCTGGAGGTCGCGGACGCGGCGCATCTCGACGAGAGAGGCCGGCAGGAAGCCACGGAGGCCGATGTCAAGGATGAGTCCACCCTTGACGACCTCGATGACGGTGCCGGTGACGATGCCGTCTTCTTCCTTGATCTTCTCGATCGTGCCCCAGGCGCGCTCGTACTGCGCACGCTTCTTGGACAGGATGAGTCGGCCTTCCTTGTCCTCCTTCTGGAGAACAAGGGCCTCGATCTCATCGCCCACGGCGACGACCTCGTTGGGGTCGACGTCGTGCTTGATCGAAAGCTCGCGGGACGGGATGACGCCTTCGGTCTTGTAACCGATGTCGAGCAGGACCTCGTCCCGGTCGACCTTCACGATGACGCCGTCGACGATGTCGCCGTCGTTGAAGTACTTGATCGTCTCGTCGATCGCGGCGAGGAATGCTTCCTCGTTACCGATGTCGTTGACCGCAACCTGCGGGGTGGTGGCGGTGGTCTCGGTGCTGCTCGTCATGTGGGTAAAGGCTCCGGTACGGACATTGAGTCGTAGGTACTGCCACGCCGAGAGCCCGTATCGCCATCCGCCGGAAGTCCGGACAGCCGAGGGAGCGCCATTCCCGATGAGGGGAAGGCGCCTCGACAGCCGAGGGGACCTACAACAGATGCGAGCGCGGCCTGCTACGTCTGAGGCGCGCAAGCCCGCAGCGCAACCTTTAGCATACGGGGGCAGCCGGACACGGTCAATGCGCGAAGGCGCACACCCGGGGCGGAACGCCCCATACCCGGCACAACAAGCGTTTCATGAGGCCACGATGGCCGCACCGTAGCCCAGGCCGCTACCGGCCGACTACAGCGCGGCACAGACTCTTCGAGCCTCTCCGCACACTACGACGACGGGCACGATGAGCCAAGAGCAGGCAGAGCGGTACGAGCAGGACGAGCCGGAAGCCACCCGGCGTGCGAGCGACGGCACCGAGAGCAGCCGCGCCAACCGGAGCTGGTGGAACCGGAACGCGGACGACTACCAGATCGAGCACGGCACCTTCCTCGGCGACGACCGGTTCGTCTGGGGACCGGAGGGCCTGGACGAGGTGGAGGCGGAGCTGCTGGGGCCGCCCGAGTCCCTCAAGGGCCTCGACGTCCTGGAGATCGGGGCGGGCGCGGCGCAGTGTTCACGCTGGCTGACGAGGCAGGGGGCGCGCCCGGTGGCGCTCGACCTCTCCCACCGGCAGCTCCAGCACGCGCTGCGCATCGGTGACGACGTACCTCTTGTAGAGGCGGACGCGGCGGCGCTGCCGTTCCGGGACGGCTCCTTCGACCTGGCGTGCTCCGCGTACGGCGCGATCCCCTTCGTCGCCGATCCGGTAGGGGTGTTCCGCGAGGTACGGCGGGTGCTTCGCCCCGGCGGGCGCTGGGTCTTCTCGGTGACGCACCCGATCCGCTGGGCGTTCCCGGACGAGCCGGGGCCCGAGGGCCTGTCGGTGGCCGCGTCGTACTTCGACCGCACGCCTTATGTGGAACAGGACGAGCAGGGACGCGCGATGTACGTGGAACACCACCGGACGGTGGGTGACCGGGTACGGGACGTGGTGGCGGGCGGTTTCCGGCTGGTCGATCTGGTGGAGCCGGAGTGGCCGGCCTGGAACACCCAGGAGTGGGGCGGCTGGTCGCCGTTGCGCGGGAATCTGATCCCGGGGTCGGCGATCTTCGTCTGCGTACGAGACTGAGGGTGTGATCCGCGACGACGTCCTCGGCAGCCTGCCCGTCCGTACCGCCCTGCCCGCACTGGAGGCGGCCCTCGACGGGCCGGGGTGCGCCGTGCTGTGCGCGCCGCCCGGGACGGGCAAGACGACGCTGGTGCCACTGGTGCTGGCCGGGCTCGTACGGCTCGACGGTGCCGGGGAGGGCCCACGGCGGCGGGTGATCGTCGCCGAGCCGCGCCGGATCGCCGCACGCGCGGCGGCCCGGCGCATGGCGTGGCTGCTGGGCGAGCGGGTCGGCGGCAGCGTCGGCTTCACGGTGCGCGGCGAGCGCGTGGTCGGGCGCGACACGGTGGTGGAGGTGGTGACCACCGGCGTACTGCTCCAGCGGCTCCAGCGCGACCAGGAACTCGGCGGCGTCGACGTGGTGATCATCGACGAGTGTCACGAACGGCATCTGGACGCCGACACGGTGGCGGCCTTCCTGCTGGACGTACGGGCCACGCTCCGTCCCGAACTGCGGCTGGTGGCCGCCTCCGCGACGACCGACGCCGAGGGGTGGGCGCGGCTGCTGGGCGACGCGCCCGTAGTGGAGGCGCGGGGAGTGACGCATCCTTTGGAGGTCGTGTGGGCGCCGCCGGCGCGGCCGGTGCGTCCGCCGCACGGCATGCGTGTCGATCCGGCGCTGCTGACGCATGTGGCCGCGGTGGTACGCAGGGCGCTGGCCGAGCGCGCGGGCGACGTGCTGGTGTTCCTGCCGGGGGTCGGCGAGATCGGCCGGGTGGCGGGCCAGTTGGGGAGCCTCGACGACCTCGGCGCGGAGGTCCTTCAGGTGCACGGCCGGGCGCCGGCGGAGGTGCAGGACGCGGTGCTCGCCGGCTCGGGGGACGGCAACCGCCGCGTCGTACTGGCGACTTCGGTGGCGGAGTCGAGCCTGACCGTGCCGGGAGTGCGGGTCGTGGTCGACTCGGGGCTGGCGCGTGAGCCGCGTACGGACCACGCCCGGGGGCTGAGCGCGCTCACCACGGTGCGGGCCTCACAGGCGGCCTCACGCCAGCGCGCGGGGCGTGCGGGGCGCGAGGCACCGGGCGCGGTCTACCGGTGCTGGGACCAGGCCGAGGACGCACGGCTCGCGCGGTTCCCGGCGCCGGAGATCAAGGTCGCCGATCTGGCGGCGTTCGCCTTGCAGGCGGCGTGCTGGGGCGACCCGGACGCCTCGGGCCTCGCCCTGCTCGACGCGCCCCCCGCGGGGGCGTTGGCCGCGGCGCGGACGGTGCTGACCGCGATCGGCGCGGTGGACGCGGCGGGCCGGGTGACCGACCGCGGCGTCCGCATGTCCCGCCTCGGCCTCCACCCACGCCTCGCCCGCGCGCTGCTCGACGGCGCCCGGGAGGTCGGCGCGCGCCGGGCCGCGGAGGTGGTGGCGCTGCTGAGCGAGGAACCGCCGAGGGCGTACGGGGACGACCTGGCGGCGGCGTGGCGTACGGCGAAACGGGGCGGCGACGGGTACGCGGCGCGCTGGCGGCAGGAGGCTCGCAGGCTGGCTTCGGCACTGCCGAGGTCGCCGGACGGGGCGGGCGGCCGGACCGGCGGAGGCGATGGCGGAGCCCACGGCGGAGGCGACAACAGTGGTGCTGGCAGTGGTGCCGGTCTGCCCGACGATCTCGTCGCCGGGGTCGTCGCCGCGTACGCCTTTCCCGAGCGGGTGGCGCGGGCCCGGGGCGGCGGCGCGTTCCTGATGGTGTCCGGGACCGGCGCCGAACTCGGCGACGGGTCCGGGCTGCGCAGCGCGCCGTGGCTGGCCGTCGCCGTCGCGGATCGGCCCGCGACGGCCGCGTCGGCGCGGGTGCGGCTCGCCGCCGTCATCGACGAGGACACGGCGCGCACCGCCGCCGCGCAGCTGCGCCTCTCCGGCGAAGAGGTGCACTGGGAGGACGGTGACGTCGTCGCCAGGGAGGTACGGCGGCTCGGCGCTGTCGAACTGTCCGCACGGCCGCTGCGCAAACCCGACCCGGCCCGGGTACGGGCGGCGCTGCTGGACGGTCTGCGGCGCGAGGGCCCCGGCGCCCTGCTGCGCTGGACGCGCGACGCGGAGGCGCTGCGGGAGCGACTGGGCTTTCTGTACCGGGCGTTGGGCGCCCCGTGGCCCGACGTGTCGGACGCCGCGCTGCTCGACAACGCGGACGACTGGCTGGAGCCCGAACTGTCGAAGGCCCGGCGCCGCGCGGATCTGGCGCGCATCGAGGCGGGCCAGGCGCTGCGCCGGCTGCTGCCGTGGTCGTCGGGCCAGGCGGGGCGGCTGGACGAGCTGGCACCCGAGCGGATCCAGGTGCCGAGCGGATCGCGCGTACGCGTCGACTACGGCGGGGAGCAGCCCGTACTGGCGGTGAAACTCCAGGAGTTGTTCGGTCTGACGGCGACGCCGACCGTCGCGGGCGTGCCGGTGCTGGTCCATCTACTCTCCCCCGCCGGACGCCCCGCCGCCGTCACGGCGGACCTGGCGTCCTTCTGGCGGGACGGCTACCGCGCGGTGCGCGCGGAACTGCGCGGCCGCTACCCCCGCCACCCGTGGCCGGAGGACCCGACCGAGGCGGTGGCGACGCGGCGTCTGAAGGACCGCCGGTAGACGCGGGACGTGTCCGCGCGAT